>JASJDA010000173.1 GCA_030065755.1 Prochloraceae cyanobacterium
TATTTTCTAAGCGTATTAGGGTGCATACCTAATCGCTTAACTGCTTCTCTAAGTGTCACATATGCCATATAAGACTATATTAGCATATGTGAGCATTTGTTAGCTAATTAAATACTGTTTTTTAACCTTCTAGTATTTTAAGTGCAGCTAGTTCCGATAAATAGTCTTTGGCGATCGCTCTGTAGGGAAGATGGTCGATCTCGAAGAGCTCCGCGTAGCGGCGCCAGTAGTAATTGGGGCTAATACCAAATCCGCTTGTCAAAACCCCTTTATAAAAATCGACCAAATCCGGTTCTACCAAAAATATAGGCTATATAGATAGGGGCAGAAACGTTGAATACTGAAATATAACTTTACATATTAAGTTATATCGATTTAATCGAAGGCGATCGCTAACAGTATTTAGCAATTTTATTCATCTATTAGGGGCGACCTGAACGGGCCGTGTTCAGCCCAAGAATCCCCGTCCTTCTAGGGCGGGGAGCGTCAACAAAACAACTACTGCGAAGTCTAATTTTTGGGCATATCGCTAATTTCTAGTA
Organism: Prochloraceae cyanobacterium; assembly: GCA_030065755.1. Classification (GTDB taxonomy): domain Bacteria; phylum Cyanobacteriota; class Cyanobacteriia; order Cyanobacteriales; family JASJDA01; genus JASJDA01. Next base: position 543 of record JASJDA010000173.1, read on the forward strand.
AATATTTTCCCGATCGATTACACCATTTTGCTCTAAGACTATTGGGGGTCTTTGGGGAAGAATCAGAACTATATAATTGGTCTAGTTGAGTGGCTGGCATTGCTAAATACAAAACATCTCCAGAATGGAGAGCAGTTTCCAACAGCTCCCAACCGTGAACGTTTTGCTGCTGGTTATTCTCAAGATATAAAGGCACGAAATCAGCTAAAGTTGCAGCTTCTTTAACCATTTTACCGTTCCAAGGATGACCTGGAGTAATCATGGTAGCTAAAGCCACCCAAAGCAAATCTTTAGTAATACCATTGCCTAAAATTCTTCCTCCTAAAGCGGCTGCGACAAAGGAAGGGGTCGCTATTTCTCGCGGACAAAGTACGTTTTCAAATTCAAATACTTCTCGTACCGATCTCGCTAGTCGGGAGTCTTGAATGCGCAGCACTACTGATATTTTGGGGGCTACAGCTTTGGCCGTTAAAGCAATTTCCACGTTGCTCATATCCTTGCTGGTGACAGCTATGAGACATTCGGCTCGCTGGATATTAGCTGCTTCGAGAGCAGCTGGAAAAGTGGCGTTATCAATAATTACGGGTATTCCAAGAGATCGGGCTGTATGGAGAAAGCGGTTGTTGGGATCTGATTCTACAGCTACTACTTCATAACCGCGATCGTGTAGTTGACGTAAAATTTGCAGTCCCATTATTCCCAGTCCGCAAACGATGTAGTGGTTGTGGTGAGGAACCCTTGCTGCATCCCAAAACTGTTTGATGCGACTGCCAAGGATAAAATCGTTGGTGAGGGCGTAAAAAATGCCGATTATACCCGTTCCCAAAATCATCATGATCGTAGTCAAAATTTTGATGCTGTCGGGAGCTAATTCCCCTACTTCTTCTTTTCCTCCAGCACCAGTTATCATGCCTACGGTAAAGTAAAGGGCATCGACTATTGAAGCGTCGAGATCGAAGCAAACATAAGTTAAAGTGGCAATGGAAATTATTACTAATAGAGCCAGATTAACTATAATTACTGGACGAACGTACTGCTGATATCTTTGCAAATTGAAGATCGCTTTGAGCATTTTTCGCACTCTAGCACGCCTCACTTTGCCACTATTAGGTCGATCGCCTACTATTAAGCGGTCTCCTAGTTGCAAGGTTTGTTCTTGTAGTACCCCTTCGATTAAATGGGATTTACCCTCGGTTGGTAAGTAGTAAATTAACATCTGAGAAAGGTTGTCCCAGAGTTCGCTCAGTTTTTTTCCTTTCCAGCGATGGTGTTCGTCTATTTTCTCTTCTCGGACTGGCCAAGTTCGATCGAACAGTCTTAATTGTCCAATTGCTCGATCGCCCAAGGCTGCAAAAGTGAAAATAGGAGCAGCAATACCAGAAACGCTCATGCTGTAGTGTTCTGGAAGGGTGTGGTCTAGGCGTTCCCCTAAAGCGTGATTGAACAAGCGGTTGACTACTCTCAAACGAGGATTGAGCAATCGCGCCATTGCCAAAATTGCTAAATTTAGAGCGTCGTCATTAGTAGCGATAACTAGAGTGTGCGCCTCTTTTATCCCCGCCTCGATCGCGCTTTTTTCAGAGCGCAGGTCGCCAATAACAATGTTTTCCCTTTCTCCTGGTATGGGATCTGGATTAATTCCTACTACGGCTACTCCTTCTTCCCTGAGTAACTTAAAAATCTTATATCCAGTACCGCCTAAGCCGCAAACAATTATTTCAGGTTTCATTGTTTAAAGATCGTATAATTAGGTAATTTTGTCTTTATTGTCAGGATTCAATAAATTATATTTTTTCTTTTTTCTCGATCGATTCACTTTGCTAGATTCGATCGGCGATTGTCAAACTAATCTCAGTCTTGGGTATATTTTTAACTAGATATAGTTTGTTTACTGTCAAAAAAGATACTAAATAACAATTTATTTGAATTAGTCTAATAATCAATTTACACCAGTATTTCTCGATCTAACAAGAAAACTAATTCTTCAATAAGATCGCAAGTTGAGTTTAAAATAGATTTTCTTTCTTAAATAAAAAATATTTTAAATTGTATTATTATTATTTGAAGCTTTTTTAAGAAATGTATCATTCTGACGCGTCGCATTCTCCCCCCGTACCTTAGGGACGGGGGGAGTTAGGCGCATTGTTCATTCAGGACTGTCTTGGTTTTGGATATATTGTTTGAGTACTTCTAATGGTGCGCCACCAGCAGAAATAACGCAGTAAGCACCAGTCCAAAAAACAGGTTTTCTGTAAAATTTCGCTACATGAGCTGCATATTCTTTTCTAATAGTACGACTAGAAATAGTTTTAAGGGTATTTACTAATTTTGATGGGGCTAAATCCGGCGGGACATCTACTAACAAATGTACGTGGTCTGATTCTCCATTAAATTCAACAAGGGAAGCTTTTTGATTGTGGCAAAGACGAGCAAATATCTCTTCAAGTCTTTCTAGTATTTCTTTAGTAATAACTTGGCGGCGATATTTAGTCACAAATACTATATGCAGATTAATGCGGTAAACACAATGTCTTAAGGAATGTAATCTAGTCTTGCTTGGCATTACACTATATTGTATACTATAAGTATAAGTCTAGCGCCATTAGATATGTCTGTAACGAGAAGAATAACTTTCAGCCTATATCCTAACCGCATACAGTCACGTCAATTACACGAGTGGAGACGTTTACACTGTTTGTTGTACAATGCTGCGCTAGCTAATAGAAAAATTCAGTATCAAAGATTCAATCACTCTGTCGATTATTTCGAGCAACAGAACTGTTTGCCACAGTTCAAAAAGGTTTGGCCGGAGTTCAAGCAATTGGGTTCTCATGCTTTGCAAAGCACTCTCAAAAGAGTAGATTTTGCTTTTCAGAGATTTTTCACTGGTTTGAGCAAGTACCCTAAGTTTAAAGCCGCTCGTTATTATCGAGGTTGGACTTATCCATGTCTTGCTGGTTGGAAAGCATTAACAGATGGAAAAAATGGACATCTTTTATTGTCTAATCTGGGCAGGATAAAAATGCGAGGTCAGGCAAGAACTTGGGGTCAACCAACTACTTGCACAATTATTTGGAAATCTTCTACCAATCAGTGGTTTGTTTCGATTACGGTTAAATGTAATCCCCAAAGAGAATTAGGGGAAGGTTCAGTAGGTATAGATTTCGGTACACTTACTGCTGCTGCATTATCTGATGGCAATAAAATCGATAACCCTAGATTTCTCAAAAATGCCAGCACCAAAATCAAACAGATATCGAAACACTTAAAGAGAAAACGCCGACCAGAAAAAAGAAAAGTATCTGCCTCGAGAAGATGGAAAAAAACTAACAAGTTAATCGCTAAAATCCACAACCAAACTGCCAACAAGCGACAAGATTGGTGTCACCAAGTTGCTACACAAATAACTAGCGATTATAGCATGGTAGCAACCGAACGCCTTAATCTTAAAGGAATGACCGCTAAAGCCAAAAAGCGGAGCGCCCGCTCGGAGGTTTCCTCCGAGTTAGGACGCACCAAGCAAGGTAATCAAAGAAAGCGACAAAAAACCGGAATTAATCGTTCAATTTTAGACGTAGGCATTGGGATGCTCAGGGAATGTATCTCTTATAAAATCTCTGAGGGAGGAGGAGTTTTTGTAGAAGTTCCCACCAGAAAGGTTAAACCATCTCAAACTTGCCCAGCTTGCGGTCATCAACACAAAAAAGATTTAAGTCAAAGGGAACATAATTGTCATTGCGGATTTCGTGCCGACCGAGATGTAGCTGCGGCAATGGTGATGATTGATTATGCCAGGGGCAAGGGACTTGCCTCTTCAGACTGCCGAGAAACAAGCTCTAGTACAACCCCTACTTACTGTGGAGGGATGTACCAACTTGGTTCGCTGAAGCGTCAGAAACTCCCTCCGTCCTTAAGACGGGGGGAGTAGTTCATTATATTAATCGTCTTAAAGTGTAAGGTCACAATCGACCTAGACACAATTATTTTTGGACTGGATATACAGTTCTACTTAGGTATTAAGTGGATAAATCAAACTTGTTCCTCTTGCTCCCGTCAATTTTGTCAAGGATTTTGACTTTTACGACAGCTTTGAATACTAGGAAAAAGGAAAATATTCTCAAAATTTCACAATATTCTCATTTGCCAAGTATCATCTGAGGGCTACCCTAGATAAAGTCACCTACTAAAAACCTATACAAACTTATACATGTCTGAGTTTGTATTTCGTAGTAGGTTGCAGAATCTAATAGTGTTAACTTTACTGTTTTTGGGCAGAAAGCTAGAAGCGTTCATGTTAGCAAGCTTAAGAGAGTTCATCAAAAAGACGGATATACCTATGCAATGTAAAGAGCAATGTATAGCCAAGTTTTAAGAAAATGAACACTAGGAGACAACAGGATAGTAATTGTGACTTTTAAAATAGGTTTGCTGGGATTGGGAACAGTGGGGAGTGGAACCGCAGAAATCTTGCTAGATCCTTCGGGAAGACATCCCCTATTGCAAGAGATTGAGATCGAACGGGTAGGAGTGCGAAGTCTCTCAAAACCCAGAACAATAAAATTGCCCCAAGAAGTTATGACAACAGACTTAGAGGCAATTGTTACCGATCCCGAAATAGATGTAGTAGTAGAATTAATTGGCGGTTTAGAACCAGCGCGATCGCTGATTCTCAAAGCTATAGCTGCTGGGAAACACGTAGTTACGGCGAATAAAGCAGTAATTGCCCGCTACGGCGACGAAATTTATACCGCCGCCAATCAAGCTAAAGTTTACGTATTATTAGAAGCGGCTGTTGGTGGAGGCATTCCTGTCATTGAACCCTTAAAACAGTCATTAGGTGCTAATAGAATTCAAAGAATTATTGGTATTGTTAACGGTACCACTAACTATATACTGACCCAAATGTCAGCAGCAGGGACGGACTTCGATCGAGTCTTAGCGGAAGCGCAAAAATTAGGTTACGCCGAAGCAGACCCTACTACTGACGTTGACGGTTTAGATGCAGCCGATAAAATAACGATCCTGACCTCTCTAGCTTTTGGCAGAAGACTAAAAGTAGAAGACGTTCACTGTGAAGGTATTCGCCAAGTTAGCACAGCCGATATTAACTATGCCCAAAGGTTAGGATTTGCGATTAAATTACTGGCAATATCTCAATGTCCTAACAAGGAGGAACCAGAAAAATTACAAGTGAGAGTTCATCCTACCTTGGTTTCTCAGGATTTTCCTCTTGCTAGTATCAACGGGGTGTATAATGCGATTCTTATAGAAGGAGAACCCATAGGACAAGTAATGTTTTTTGGACCTGGTGCGGGATCTGGTCCCACTGCTAGCGCAGTTGTCTCCGATATTATGAATATTGTTGGCATTCTCAAAAGTAGTGGCAAAACCGAGACTCTCGACCCCTTACTTAGCTGTTCCCATCAAGACTACGCTACCGTAATCCCGATCGAAGAGTCAGTAACTCGATTTTACGGACGTTTTCTGACTAAAGATATTCCTGGAGTTATCGGTCATTTGGGAACTTGTTTCGGTAAATATAACGTCAGTTTAGAATCAGTAGTACAAATTGGATTTATTGGGGACTTGGCAGAAATTGTCGTCGTTACCCACGATGTCCGAGAAGGAAATTTTCGTCAGGCGATCGAAGAGATTAGTAATTTAGATGCTATTGATAGTATTCCCAGTATTATTCGGGTTCTCTAAAAAAGTCAAACCAAACTCGGCTTTTTTACCATTGCTGATTTGGTTGCTGGGATTCCCTTTTGCTGCAGTGGCTCAGTTAGAGTTTAAAGTAAAGGAAAATCTCGAACAGTATAAGTGTCCCGCACCACTACTTGAAAGGTTGCATCCTCATAAGATTGCTCCTGGAGAAACCGTAGAAACTATTGCGACACAATATAATCTGCTTCCAGATACCTTAATCCGCCTTAATGATTCTTTAGCCGCAGGGAATGCACCTGTAGGGACGCAAATTCTCATTCCTCCGTTTAACGGTATTAGTCTAGAAGTGCCTTCAGGTGCTAGTTGGAAAGACTTGGAAGCTGCATACGGAGTAGGTGCTGGAGTTTTATTTGAGATTAATGGCTGTCAAAGAACTCCACCAAAAGTAGTTTTTCTTCCAGGGGTAAATTGGCACCCAACAGGAGGTTCCCAGCCTGAAAATTATATTGGACTTTCTGGTTATCCCTTACCAAATGTAGCCAAAGTGGAGTTAAGCTATGGTTGGCAAGAAAATCATACTCGTCAGCAAAGGATGTTTCATCCTGGTATAGATTTATTAGCTGAGTTAGGAACTACTGTATTATCTGCTGAAACAGGAATTGTTGCTTTTGTCGGTAAACAAAAAAGTTATGGCAATTTAGTCATAATTAACCATCCAGGAGGATGGCAAACTCGTTACGGTCATCTCGCCACCATTAAGGTGAAAATAGGTCAACAAGTTCGAGTCGGAGATACTATAGGAACAGTAGGTAAGTCTGGAATTCCAGACTTACATCAGCCCCACTTACAATTTGAAATCCGTCGTAAAAATCACCTGGGATGGGTCGCGCAAGATCCGCAAAATCACTTGCAGATTGAAGAAAAATAAACGCGGTATTTAAGTGTCGATCGTTCTACTGACAAAGTTCTATGGTATGGTGCTTACTTTTTTCTACAACAATGTTGTTTAGCTGAATACTAGCTGTTTTATAGTCTAATGATTGTCGAAATTGGGCAACATTATCGTTCCCAAGGCTTGCTGTAACGCAAGTATTAAAATCAGGCGAAATTTCTCCCCATAATTGTGGTTTATCTTCTTGCTTTGGACTTATTTTGACTTTGGATTCTAACTCTGAAGTCTTACTATTGGATATAAAAAAGTAACTCGAAGTTAAAGCTGCTGCGGATACTAATAAAAGTTTTAACCAAGAACTCGTATTCATTATTATTTTTATTCATCTCTTCTTTACATATTTATAGTTTAATATTTCAATATGCTGAGAAAAGCGATCTGTCTCTGACGATTTAGCGATCGAAATCACTTCTTTAAAGTTATTTACTAAATATTTGAGTCTTTTTGAACGGACTGTCAAGCTTCTGTGAAGTCAGTTATACGTATAATGAATGGCAATACTTCAACTGTGTGATGAAATGAGGATGTCACTTTGAAAAAAAATATAGATGCTCCTATAGTTGCAGTAACCGTATATAGAGATAGAGCTTTAGTTACGCGCGAAAATATAATTTCATTAACTGGAGAAGAAAAAGAATTAATTATCTCCCAACTCCCTACAACTTTAGAGACTGACTCGGTAAGAGTTACAGGTAGAGGAACAACGTCTGTAAAAATTTTGGGAGTAAGAATAGAAAGCATTTTTACTCCCGAAGCATCAGTAGAAAGAATCGCTCAACTCGATCGCCAAATTAAAACGCTACAAACCCAACAAGAATCTATCGAAAACCAATTATCATCGCTTCAAATACAACTTAATTTTGTCGAACATTTAAGTGAGAAATCGAAAACCCCATATTCAGTTAGTCTAGCTAAACAGCAAACTAATTTAGAACAAACTCAAGAATTACTCAACTTTGTTGGAGATAAATATCTCGATTATGCCGATCGCATAGCTTTTGTCAAACAACAACAGCAATCTCTCAAGGCTCAAATATCAGCTCTTGAGAAACAAAAGCAGAATTTACAAACTCCTAAAGATAATAAAAGTTTAAATCTAATCGTTTTCATAGAAACCGATCGCTCGGGGGAATTTGAGTTAGAAATTTCATATATAGTCGATCGAGCTAGTTGGACTCCTCTTTACGATCTACAAGTAGATACGATCGACAAACATTTAAATCTTTCCTATCTCGCAGAAGTAGAACAAAACACGGGAGAAGATTGGACTAATATTGCTCTTACTCTTTCTACAGCTAAACCTGGAGTGGGTTCTCTTCCTCCTAAACTCGAACCTTGGTATATTGATATATTTCGCCCCTTATCTAGCAGGGAAGGAAAGCTCCTCACTTTGAGGAGATCCACGGCTGGGAACACCTTCGGCATAACAGGTGAAGATGAGTATGAAGATATATCGGCTACTGAGTCTCAAGATGAAGTTGAAAGCATCTCTGCTGAAGTAGTTGCTGCAACAGTAGCTAAATCGGGAAGTGTAGTAACTTTTGAAGTACGCGGTGGTGGTAATATTCCCAGTGACGGTACGCCTCATAAAGTGACTATTTTCAACGATCGCTATCCATCTCAATTAGAGTATATTGCTGTTCCTCGTCTGGTTAGTTTTGCCTACTTACAAGCTAAAGTAACTAATCCACCTACAGGGGTAACTTTATTACCAGGTAAAGCCAATATTTTTCGAGATTTGACTTTTGTTGGCACGACAGATCTCGAAAATATTGCCCCCAATCAAGAATTTAAATTGAATTTGGGGATTGACGAGGGATGGAAAATAGAGAGAGATTTAGTACAACGTCAGGTAGAAAAAAAGCTCATAGGCAATCGAAGGCGTGTCGTCTATGCCTATCGATTAGTAATTAATAATTTGCTTTCAATAGAAAACTCTTTAAAACTCATAGAACAGTTACCAATTAGTCGCAACGAAAAACTACAAGTTCGTCTCAATGAGGTTAATCCAAAAATTAAGTTAGGAGAAATGGGAATTTTAGAATGGAATATGACTGTTAAAGCTAGTGGCAAACAAGAAATATATTACCAATTTGTAATAGAATATCCTCCCGAATCTTCCATCGAAGGTCTGAATATCTGACACGAAGAGATTTTATTGGCGCGATCGCATATCGATCGCTATTAAGCTATAATAATAATATAGACAGCTAAGATCGAATCTCTTGATTCTTGCTACAAGTATTTTTACTTTTCTCTCGTACCCCGTCTTATGTAGCGAAGATAAGAGGAATTGGTATAAGGATGAAAGTCGATCGATTCAAGTATTTTTAGAGAGAGAAAATATCTCTGAAAAGGAGGGACGAGTATAGCTTTTGAGAAGGAAGATAAAGATTATGACAGCCGAACTTTACCAAGCTTTGTTAGTAATAGGAATTATTGCTGTTGGTTGCGCGTTATTGTCGCCAATACTGTGGTTTATTTTATTTGATAGAAGTGAATCTGCTTGAGAAAAACCACTCTTTTAAACAGCAACTTTTCTACCTTTATTCATTCGTGAGAAAGAGAAGATTGCGGACAATTTGTTTTCAAAAAACGAGGGTGCTGGCGATCGCAAATATTTGTCTTAACCTCTCACGAATGGTTAAAATTTAATTGGCGATCTTTAAACTTTTTATTTAATTTTAATGCCTCAAGAAGATTCTTGGTTAAATAAATTTGGTTTAACCATTGTTTTTATTAGTGTAATAATGGTTGGCTTCTTCGGAATAGAATGGTTTCGTGAATCCCAAGAAGTAAAAATTTTAACCATTGCTACAGCCGGAAAAAATGGAACCTATTATAATTTTGCCCGAATTTTATCACAAGTAGTGCAAAAACACAATCCTCATTTGCAAATCAAAGTTTTAGAAACAGAAGGTTCTCGGCAAAATGAGGAATGGTTGGGAGAGAAAAAAGTAGATTTTGCACTCCTGCAAAGTGATACCCCCGTACATTCAGAGATTAAGGCGGTTAGCTTCTTGTTTCCAGAAATGTTCCATCTGGTTGTTAATAGTGAATCAGGAATTAGCAGCGTCAGCGAAATAAAAGGAAAACGGATTGCTCTAATGCCTAAAAGAAGCGGTTCATATGCTCTTTTTTGGTCTATGAGCGAACATTACGGTCTCACAGAAAAGGATGTCTCTTTTGTATCTTTGCCTTTTGAGAAAGCTAGCGCAGCTTTAGTTGAGAGAAAAGTTGATGCTTTGTTTTTTATTGGAGTTTTAGGAGGAAAGCAAGTAACTCAACTGCTTCAGCACGATGGCATTGGCTTGGTCAAGATCGAACAAGGTGACGCTCTGAGGCTTTACCTGCCAGCTGTTGAAGATAATATGATTCCCAAGGGAACTTATAGTGGAGCAATTCCTATCCCAAAACAAAATTTACAGACCGTGGCTGTACGAGCCGTGCTGGTAACTCATCAAGATCTCGATTCAGAGATAATCTATGAAATTACTCGCATTATCTATGAAGCTCGTAACGATTTAGTGGAAAAGTTTCCACAAGCTGGACTAATTAGTAGACCTGAGGAGGTCAGACAACTAGGTTTTTCCTTTCATGAAGGAGCGCAAACATATTATGACAAAGATAAACCCCCTTTTTTGGTTGAATATGCTGAACCCATGGGTTTGCTCCTTTCAGTTTCTGTACTTTGTCTCTCTGGAATTTGGCAATTACGAACTTGGTTACAAATAAAGCAAAAGAATCGTGCTGATTCCTACAATCTAGAGATTATCAAATTAATTAAACAAATTCACGAACTTGAAAATTTGGAGCAATTAGCAGCAGTACGCCAGCAATTATTTGATATTTTTGAAAAAGTGATTATCGATCTAGATAAAGATCGGATTTCTCCAGAATCATTTCAATCCTTTACTTTTCCCTGGGAAATAGCACTTACAATTCTTCGTCATCGAGAAAATCTTTTAATTAACGATCGTCAAATCATAGATTCTACAAAGCAATAAATTAACTACACATTCCAGAGGGCTGAAAGCCTTGTCCTGCAAGGAGCGCTATGTTTCACGAAGTCAGAAGTCAGAAGTCAGAAGTTCTACCTCTGCTTGGTGCGTCCACGAGATGTTATTTATTTTACCCTCGGAGGGAACCTCCGAGCGCGCGTTCCGCTTTTTGAAAAAAGACGATTCAATTATTGAATTATGTTTTTATATTTTCCTCCTAAAATGAGGAGGCTTTATACCAAAGTGCAGAGCGTTACTTCTGACTTCTGACTTCTGACTTCATTGGTAATTAATTTTGTGTAGGTACTTATAATCTTCTGGAGAACTCACTCGCCAAGTTTCATCCCCAAACACTTCTAAAACTTGGTGGTGATATTGCAACAGAGTTGGTCGGTGTCCCACACTAATATAAGTGGTCGATCGACTTTGTAATTGTTGATAAAGACTTTGTTCATTTTGCACGTCTAAAGCACTTGTTGCTTCGTCTAAAATTGCATAACGGGGTTGAGTTAGCAACAAACGAGCAAAAGCCACGCGCTGTTGTTCTCCCATTGACAAAATTTGATTCCAATTTTCAATTGTATCTAAGCCAAATCTTTCCGCTAAGTTTGGTAAATTAACTTGGTTGAGTACTCGATAAATTTCTTCATCAGAAATATTTAGGTCAGTACGTGGATATAGCAGTTGATCCCGTAAAGAACCTAAAATCATATAAGGACGTTGTGGTAAGAAAAGAATCTCCTCTAATTGCGGTCGGTAAATTGCTCCAGTTCCAGAATTCCACAAACCAGCGATCGCTCGCAAAATAGAACTCTTTCCACAACCACTCACCCCCATAATTAAGAGTCCTTCTTTTGGTTGTATCCCCAAGGATAGATCCTTGACTAAAGTTCGTTGATAATTAGGAGTTTGCAAAGTAAGATGCTGTAAGCTTAAACGGGAATCTTCAACAGTATCAATTGTTCTACTACCCTCTACTGGTGATGCTTTTAGTTCTTCTAGAACTTTGGCAAAACTCTCTAAACGTTCAATCCCCGCTATAAAACTGGTAAGGTATTCAAACATGTTAACTATGATGTTCAAGGAGCTAAAGATCTTTCCAAAAGCTCCGCTAGCTTCTTGTAATGCTCCCACTTCCAGCCCTGGTTCCCTTGCCAAAATTCTCGGCCCAATAATTAAAGTTGGCAAAATCCAGGTAATATAACCATATATGTTTTGAAAAATATCTAAGTTTCTCTCCCAGGTAATCACCTTGTTATAAATACTTATAACGGGAGCAAATATCTGCTTAATGTAGGTAAATTCTCTATTAGCTCCAGAATAAAAAGCAATTGATTCAGCATTTTCTCGAATTCTCACTAAGCCAAATCGGAAATTTGCCTCTAGTTTCAATTGTTCTTTTTTTATCGGAATCAAAATTTTGCCAAAGCCTATAGTAGTAATTAGCAGACCTACGACAGAATATATTACTAAAATAATAACCAATAATTTTGATTTTGCCCAAAGTACAATCGAAAATGCAATCAGGTTAAAAATCGATCTTGTAAACTGCCTAAATACAGTCACAGAACGATGACAAAACTCTTTAATATCTTCTGCAATTCGCCGATCTGGATTGTCAATTTCTCGATAGCACGTATTAACTTTATAAAACAGATCGTTTTTGAAATATTTATCTAAATAAAATTTAGTTAGCCAATCTCGAGAATAAAGACGAATTTTATCTTCCACATACTGCCACGTAGCAACCGTCAGTGCTAACAAAATAGAAGCACCAAGATAGAGGAATGCGGATTGCCAGAATCTCTCAGATTCCAGATTAACTAAAGCGGAAAGCAATTCTCCTTGTTGTTTTAGTTGATTTACTGCTATGATTGAATCTAAGTTGAGAACAAAAAGCAGCAATATAAGTAAACCAATCGCTCTCCATTTTTCTGTAGAATCCCACCAATATAGTTTCCCAATCGACCAAAAACTTTGCAAAGCGCGAAAATTCACTTTTATATTTATGTTGTTCATGAAGTTTTATGGGTAATTAGAGATTGTCTTTCGGGAGCATCCCATTTTGGCAAATATAAAAAAAAGTGAGAATAACGATCGAGATAGAAAAAGCTACAATTTTTTTCCTAAATTGAGTATATTTTGCTCCATCTTAATTGCTGCACGTGGTTTTAGGTTTCGCAGCGAGTACTAGTCTAAATTCGAGTATTTAGTAATTTTATTTTGAAATTCTAAGTCTTTTACGCGTACTTTAAGCTTGCCGATCTTCCAACCAAGATCGATAGGTTGTTTGTTATTACTGAGGCTATTATAAAGTGCAAAATTTTTCGACCAATCGTATTCCTTATCGCCGCGAAAGATAAAAGGGAGCAAATTCTCAGTGTTATATCTCAATTGGAGCGAGTTGCCATTCATACCTTTTAATTTCACCTTTCCTGAGGCTAAATCTTTCAAATCAAGCTGACTTTTTTTAATTACAGACTGTTTAAAATCAGTGTAACTTCCGTGGGAATTATCTTCTCCTACTTCTAAAGCAAAGCCAGCATAGCTATTGCCAACTGTTGTGACTTTAAAGGTTTGTTCTTGGCTGTACACCTTGACTAACTTTTTCTTTGTAATAGGAACAGTGACGCGCTCGCTTAGATTAATAGGACGGAGAGCCAGCCAAGTTTTTTCTAATTGGAAAAACCAAATATCATTTTCAATTTCTGCTTTAGCAGATCGGGGAAGTTGGAAGAAAAAAGGTTTGTCATCTGCCGGACGCAGCCAGATAAGAAGATTGCGATATTGTCCGATTTGATCCCCAGGTTTTTTGCCTGGACGAACCATATTACCGCCACTATTAGCAACAAAATAATCGACCCCGCGATCGGAATTATATGCCATCAATTTGAAAGGTGCGACGTCGCCATCGGCAAAAGTTCCGACTAAACTCCCCATTTGATAGGTTTGACCGAAAAAAGTAGTTTCCCAATAGCCTGGTTTTTCGTCATTTCCAGGCTTCCAATTTTCATAGACAGGTTTAGTGCTGAGAAGTTCTACAGGTCGATCGAACTGCTTGCGCGCTAGTGCGACTACAGCTAAAGGAGGACGATAAGTACTGGTGATGAGGTGGATAGTATCTGATTCGGGTTTGGGGTTGGGTATAATTGTATCGCCAAAATAGAGCGAGAAAGTACGAGCAGCACTAGAAGTAAAAACCACATTAGATCCGCCGTAATCTCTTTTATTAGGTCCACCCCAGCCACCCCGATAATATTTAACCGCAGCCGCAGCAGAAATCCAATCTAAAGCAGCTTTTGCTAACTTTTTTACTTCTGGGTCTTTGGCAAAATCATAAAGATTAACATAAGGTGCAAAAGTATGACCTAAATAATTTTCTGAGTCCCATTCTCCCATGCCGATGTTATATAGTGCCCCGACATAGCGTTGAAGTTTCTTTTTGTAGAGGAGTCGGGTTTCCTCGTTTCCCGTTTCTTCCGCCATTAAATATACCGCCACTTCTCGCATGGCTCTAAGATTGTCAGTATTGCGAGCGTCTACCCAACGACCCCGTCTTTGAATGCTCCAATCTCTGCCAGAACCGTCTCCCATGCCATAAACAGGGTGAGGGCGAGCGAGTGGATCTTTTTCAGTCCATTTTTTTGCTCCTCGATACATTCTTTGCTTATATTCGGGGTCGAGATATTCGCCAAAGAGAAAATATTTGCGGATCTGTCCTTTGAGGGTAAAACAGAAGTAGAAATCGATACCTTCTGTGTGCTGGTGGTCTTTTGCTTGCGGGTCTTCTTTTTGCAAAAATTCTATTGCTCTTTCTCTATTCCCTGCTAAAAAATCAAACATAGCCGCAGGATAAGAGCGCTTTTCGTTCTCTTGGAAACCGTTACCGTAACTTTTGGGATTAGCATAATATTTAATAATAGAAGCAGCTCGTTTTTGAAATTCCGCTTCTAATTCTTTTGTCCAGGGGTTTTGTAATTCTGAGGAAACCTTTGCTAAATCTACGCCGTCGATCGCTTCGGTAATAATTGAGTTAGAAGCTGTTTGTTTGAGGGAAGCGGAATTTTTTAAACTGGGACTGCAGCTAACAAGGGTTAAAACTGCAAGGGAAGCTGCTAGGGAGCGACGAGAAAATTCTGAGTTTTTCATCGGTAAAAGGAGCGATCGCTATAACTACTTTAACTCCACAACAGATAGATCTTTTCCGCGAAGGTCTCGAAACAATTTTACCTCGCCCTCCTCTTTTCTCTAGTTACGAGGCAGGCTGGAATAGTGTTTATTTAGAATATCACTTTCAGCCTTCTGGCGAGCATGAAGAGATTTGCACCTCCGAACACAGTCTGGTGATTTTTAACAAAGTTCCCGATCGCATCTGGACCGAGCGAACTTTAGACGGACGATTTTACAGTCACCAAGTGGTAGAAGGGGATATTATTATCACTCCTGCTAACGTAGCTCATAAATCTTGTTGGCGTGGAGAAAGTGAGTTTATTATGCTTGGATTGGCTCCTGAAGTTTTCGATCGCGCGGTGGAGGAATCGACTCGCACCGCTACGCGGATCTCGAAGAGATCGCAACAAGTTCAGCTCATACCCCATTTGGCAATCTCTGACCCCTTAGTCCTACAAATGGGATTGGCACTCAAAAAAGCCCTTGAAAACAATGCCTATAGCCGCCTTTATATAGATACAATGGCAAACGCCTTGTTAGTTCACTTGATACAGCAATACTCTACAACTAAACCCGTGCTGCCAGAATATAAGGGCGGTTTGTCGCGCTATAATTTACAACTAGTAATTGATTATATTCGGGCGCATATCGATCGCGATTTAGGCTTGCAAGAACTGGCTAATATAGTCGGAATGAGTCCGCGTTATTTTTCTAAGCTATTCAAACAGTCTGCGGGACTAACTCCTCACAAGTACGTAATTCGCACTAGGGTCGATCGCGCTAAAGAATTATTACTAGAGGGAAAATTGTCGATCGCAGATATCGCTCAAACTGTAGGTTTTGCTCACCAAAGCCATCTTAATTTACATTTTAAGCGTCTGGTGGGAGTAACGCCCAAACAATTCAGATACAAATAGCCGTATCTTGCTAAAAAATCGTCAAAATCTGCAAGACAGCAGTCTGTTTATTTTTCATACTGATAAAAAATACCTACAAACAAACTATCACGATGAGGTGATAAATGTCTCAATCCTCCCAATCGAAGAGCAACTCTGACATTGAGATAGATACTTACACTTGCCAACAAAAGAAAAATTGTTACGGTGAGGTAGCAAATACTTACAATAGGGTAAGACCGTCCTATCCTCAAGAAATAGTCGATCGAGTTGTAGAGTTAGCCACACTTCCTGAAGAGGCTAAAATTCTAGAAGTGGGATGCGGGCCTGGGACTGCAACTAAAGAATTTGCTAAGCTTGGCTTTTCAATGGTCTCGCTGGATCCAAGTCCAGAAGCTTGTCAGCTAGCACGACACAACTGCACCCAATATAAAAATGTAGAAATTGTCAATAGCAGCTTTGAAGAATGGGAGTTACAGCTCCAGCAATTTGATGCTTTTCTAGCAGCGACTTCTTTTCATTGGATTTCATCTGAAATTAGGTATGAAAAATCTGCTAATGTCTTAAAAGATAAGGGGTCTCTAATTTTGCTGTGGAACGCAGCAGCCCTACCCCAGCATGAAGTTTCTCAATTGTTGAATGAAGTTTATCAGGTTCGCGCTCCCTCTCTTGCAGGATATGAGAGGAAAAAAGACAAAGAGAACCTCAAAAAGTTCGGACAGGCTGTTATTGATTCGGGTAGATTTAACGACTTAGTTTCCGAACAATTGACCTGCGAACTTACCTACAGCATCGATGACTATCTTGCTCTTTTAAGTACTTATTCACCTTATATAGCCCTAGACCCCCAGAAACGGAATTCTTTGTTTCAAGACTTGAGGAAAACATTAGAAAACAACTGCGGGACTAGTATTGAACTTTCATATATCTCAGCTTTTCACTTTGCTCGCAAAATATGAAGCTTGGTTAATTTTATGCCCATAGCTGTGATTTTACCAGCTCTGGCTCAATCTGGGAAGTCTGGCTGCCCTCGCCGATAGAAGCTCCTTGTCTCTAACCTCAATTGTTCGCGGCGAGTTCACCCAGACTTATTGAGAAGGTTCGTTATTCGACTGACTCCAAAAATAGCTCTTAGTGTTTTGTCGAGCGCGTCGGGAATAGTATTAATTATCTGCGGTTCAGCAGGAGCGGGTTCATTTTCGCTCTCTTGTTAATATTAAGATGTGTTAGTCTAAATATACGACTGAAGCGAGGGTAATTTGGGCAATAGATCTACTAGAGATTTCGCAGCAGTTGTCTATAGTAAGTCTAACTATGTAACAAGTAACCAGTTTAAGTTATCGGTATCTTACTCACAAGTGCAGCTTCTTCAGTAATAAGCTTCGTTTTAATAGGATAGCTTGATTCGTTACTCGTTACTCTAATGAGTTACTCCCTCGCAGCAATTGATAGTGCATGCAAGAGCTCTTATGAATCGGAAGCCATACTTTTCAGGGTTTGATGTACTCCCGTCTGAAATAACATCAATTTTGATGCCAGAGGCTCTACCCCAGTTTTTTCCACCTCAAACCGGTGCCGATGCGGTGGTTATTTGTCTCCATGGATTTACCAGCACCCCCTATGAAATCGAACCCGCCGCCAAAGCGATCGCTCTTTTGGGCTTACCGACGGTAGCCCCTTTGTTGCCAGGCCATGGCTATAAAGAGCGCTCGCAACAGGAGAAACAATTTGCTCAAATCACCATGGCCGATATGCTAGGGGCAGCCCGTCTTGAAATTGCCAGAGCTAGAAAACACTACCGATATGTGGGTATGTTCGGCTTATCCATGGGAGGGGCGATTGCATTGAGTATGGCGGGGCTGGGACTGATTGATGTTTGTGCGGTGGCGGCACCAGCATTACGACTGCCCAAATTAGCCGAATTTTTGATTCCCCTCCTGAGCTGGGCTGATTTTACCTTAGAAGTTCCATTGACAGAACCTTTTTATGTACCCCTCTATGAGTTTTACCATTCCAAGGCTCTAAGAACTTTGTGGCAGTTAGCCAGTCATGCTCGAGAGCACCTCAGCCAAATTCAATGTCCAGTACTCGGGGTACACTCTCACCAGGACTTACTCGTACCCCCTGTAGTCTTAGAGCTGATGCAAAAGGACATTCCATTGCCGATTGAAACTGCTTGGTTTGATGATTCTGGGCACTCAATGCTTTTAGACAACAGTGGAGAAGAGGTAGCATCGACAATTGCTGAGTTTTTCGCTCTCAAGCTTATGAACAAATGAGGGAACTGGTCAAGAAAAAGATGGTCACAGATTGAGGAATTAACTAGAGTTCGATGCACTTGATACATAGCTAGGAGGTTATTGAAGATGTCTAGATACATTATTTTGAGTAATTTGACCGATGAAGGCGCAAAAACTATCAAAAACAAGCCAGGGCGTATCAAAGGGGTCAACAAAGAATTTGTCGAGCTGGGAGTCAAAGTAGTTGACCAGTATGCATTGCTGGGACCATACGATTTTCTCAATATAGTCGAAGCACCAGATAACGAAACAATTGCCAGAGTGGCAGCCGAGTTGTCATCTCGCGGCGGCGTCAAGGTAATGACGATGGCGGCAATCCCCATTGATGATTTCATTAAAAGCTTTGAGTGAAAATATGGTTGTTCTTTGCACAGAGATGGTTGGATGTCAACAAGGGGCTGTTCTCGTTAAAAATCTACTCCCGATTCGCTTTTAGGGATTCAACAGTTCCTCGATCTAGGTGAGGAATTTAAGAGCAAGTCAATATCTAAGTGGGTAATTAAAGAACCATGGGCGACACTCCTAAACAATTTCAACAAACTCCTCTTGCTCCCCAGAGGGATTTTACAACCTCCCGTGTTGTATCTTGGTTAGCCTGCATCTTGTATCCACTGGGGCGTTACCTAGTTTTACCGTTTTACTTTGGTCAAATTGAGGTGTTAGGACAACAAAATTTACCCACCGAAGGTGCTATTATTCTCGCTCCCACTCATCGCTCTCGCTGGGATGCACTGCTTGTCCCCTATGCAACAGGACGAGATGTGACCGGACGGGATTTGCAATTTATGGTTTCAGCGTCGGAAATGATGGGAGTGCAAGGATGGTTTATTCGTCGTCTTGGTGGCTTTCCGGTCAATACCGAACATCCTGGAATTTCTAGTTTACGTCACGGGATAGAATTACTCTGTAAACAACTGGTTCTAGTTATCTTTCCCGAAGGAAATATTTATCGGAGTAAGCAAGTCCAACCACTCGAACCAGGTTTAGCTCGTCTAGCGCTCCAAGCCGAATCTCATCAACGGGATTTGAATATCAAAATTATACCCCTTGCCATCAGTTACAGCCAGTCTATTCCGCACTGGGGCTGCGATGTCGAGATTCAGATCGGAGAACCGATGCTAGTTGCTCCTTACTGCAAAGAACCACTTAAACTTGGGGCATTCCAACTAACAACTGACTTAAAAAAGGCTCTCCAGAAGCTTTGCGAACATTCAAAATATTTTTAAACTTTCTTCAAAAGTTTAACAAGATCAAAGTTTAATTGTCACTTCCACCATAATTTTGCCGAATTTTTTTAGCATAAACTTGCCGCACGATAACGAAAAATTAGGCATGAGAGCGATCGAAGGTTGTGACAAATTTTGTCATAACCTTGAGCTTGGGTAATTAGTTCCATCGTAATTGCGATCTGCGGGTACTGCGACCATAATTTTTAATTTGGTCGTAGGGGAATTGAGGCACCCCGCCCGCTTATTACTGGCAGCTAGAACTGTCTTGCTGTTGAATGTATTTTTT
>JASJDA010000174.1 GCA_030065755.1 Prochloraceae cyanobacterium
AAAAAAAATACCAGTGTGGTTGCACAAAAATTAGGTTGACTGTTTGGGTAGATCGATCGATAATATTAGCGGTTTGTTTTCGCTACACTATTTTATAACGCTAAAAAAAGCAAAATTATGACAGTTACAGACAAAAAAAAATCTCTTAGTTTACCTCCTGGCAATAATGGTTTACCCTTTATCGGAGAATTACTAGAACTCATCAAAGATCCCTACTTTGCTCAAAAAAGACACGAGAAATATGGAGCAATTTTCAGAACAAAATTATTAGATCAGAATGTAATTTACTTACGAGGAACAGAAGCAAATAATTTTCTTTTTTCTAATGAAAAAGAGTATTTTGAAACTCAACTATTTAAGACCACAGAAGCCCTTTTAGGAAAATCATCAATCTCTGTTCAAACAGGACCAATACATCAAAGTCGTCGAAAAATTTTATATCAAGCATTTCAGCCACGATTACTATCTAATAATATCAATGAAATTGAAAATATTGCTCGTCGTTATTTCGAGAATTGGAAAAATATTAAAATTTTGACTTGGTATCCAGAGCTAAAAAAATTTACTTTTGATGTTGCTTGCAAATTTTTAATTGGATTGGAGAAAGCCTCTGATACCCAACTTGGAGATTGGTACGAAGCTTGGGAACCAGGTTTATTTTCTTTTAACACTTTGCCACTGCCTTGGACCAACTTCAGTCGCGCTATGCGCAGTCGCAAAAAACTATTAAATGAGATAGAAAAGATTATTCTCGATCGCCAGAAACAAAACGATTTTAATTCAGATGCTTTAGGAATATTGCTAAATGCTCAAGATGAAAACGGCAATAAACTCAATTTAGAGGAGATAAAGAACCAAATAATAGCACTTTTATTTGCAGGACATACCACTCTGACTTCAGCTTTATCGTCTTTATGTCTTTTATTAGCACAACATGAGCATGTTCTGACCCGACTTAGAACAGAACAAGAAAAATTTCCAAGAGACGAACCTTTAACATTAGAAATGCTCAAAAAAATGAATTACTTAGAGCAGGTGTTACAAGAAGTTTTACGACTTATACCTCCTGTTGCTGCTGGTTTTAGAAAAATAATAAAGACTTGTGAATTTAATAATTATCAATTACCTGAAGGATGGATGATATTTTACTCTATAGCATCTACACATCAAGATTTAAGAGTATATTTTGAACCAGGTCGGTTCGATCCAGAACGCTTTTCTCCTAAAAGAAATGAGAGCAAAAACAAGCCGTACAGCTATATACCTTTTGGAGCAGGTATGCGAGAATGTTTAGGCAAAGAATTAGCTCGTTTAGAAATGAAAATATTTGCTGCGCTTTTGGTACGAGAATATGAGTGGAAATTAATACCATCGCAAAATCTGAATCTAAATTTTGTTCCAGTACCCCGTCCTATAGATGGCTTAAAAGTTTACTTCAACCAACGTTTGTAAAATTTTATTTAAGTGAGGAGTGAAAAATGTACCCGCCAAATAGACAAAATATTGCCTCAATAGTTTTATTGAGTCTTGGTTTTTTGTTAATCCCTGGATTGGCAAATGCGCAGATAAGACCCGATCAAACTCTTCCTAGAAATTCTGTTATAAATAGCCAAAAAAATCGTTTTTACATACGTGGCGGAACGACCAGAGGTCGAAATCTATTTCATAGTTTCGATCGATTTTCTGTACCAAATAATGGTACAGCCCATTTTCTAAATTCTTTGAAAATACAAAATATATTTGGTCGCGTTACAGGAAATAGAATTTCAAATATCAATGGATTAATTCGAGCTAACGGGGAAGCTAATTTATTCTTTATCAACCCTAATGGAATTATCTTTGGTAAAAATGCTCGACTAGATATTGGAGGCTCTTTTTTAGCTACTACCGCAAATACAATCAGATGGGCAAATGGAACTGAATTTAGTGCTGTTCTTAAAAATCCTCCTCCAATCAGAATAGAAAATAATTTTCCTAATGGATTTGGCTTTGGAAGTAATTCAGGAAACATAAGAGTAGAAGGACAAGGACATAAAATAACTTATGAAGATGGAATTGGAAGTCCTCTTATAGATTTTGCAGAAAGCAGGACAGGACTAAAAACAGTACCAGGTACTACGATAGCTTTGGTAGCAGAGCGAGTTGATTTTCAAGGTGGTCTTATTACTGCTCCATCTGGTCGTATTGAAGTTGGTAGTGTACGGGAAGGTTTTGTAGGTATAAATCCTTCCTCAAGCGGATTTACATTAAATTACGAGCGAGTTAATAGCTTTGGGAATATCACATTAGATCGAAAAGCCTTACTCGACGCAAGTGGTTTTTTAAATAGCAATATTAATATTAGAGGAAGTAATCTTTATATTAATAATGGTTCTTTAATTTTAATTGATAATAAGGGTTCTTCTGTTTCGGCAAAGATTGATATTGACCTCTCTGAATCTATAGTTTTAAATGGAACAACAAATCCAGAACTTCTTATATTTGAAGGGAGAGAAGGACTCAATAATGTTGCTAGAGTTCGAGGAATAGGTGTGCAAAATTTTTCGGACGGAAAAGGACCAGAAATTGATATATCTAGCCAAAATATGATTCTTAAAAACTTTAGTGCTATAGTAAATAATAATTTTGGAAGAGGAAATGGAGGAAATATTAATATAACAGTAAAAGAGCTCTTAGAAGTTCAGGGAAAAACCCCGATAGATTTTAGATTTTTAACTAGCTTAATCAGTGCATTCTCTTTCAGTGAGGGTAATAGTGCCAATCTCAATTTGTCAGGGCAAAATTTAAAAATTGAAAGTGGAGGACTAATCTCATCTCAAAATTTTGGAAGTTCAAAAAAAAATGGTGATGTTACAGTAAATTTTCTGGAAACAGTACAAATAATAGGAAGTTTTGCTATAAAACAACAAGTACCATTAAATGGAAATTTAGTATCTGTGTCAAGCTTTGTTCCGAGTGTTTTAGGAACAAATACTGGTTTTTCAGGAAATGCTGGAAATGTTGATGTTATTACTTCAAAATTGATAATTCAAGACGGAGGAAGATTAAATAGCACTACGACATCATCAGGAAATGCTGGAAATGTTACAGTTCAAGCGACTAATTCAATTAGTGTAAAAGGTTCAGTCTTAGAACCTTTTATAAATCCACGAGAAAATCCAAGCCAAATTAATGCTTCTGCAGATGTCACTAACTCTTTTTTTACTGGTTTTTTGTCTTTACCAGAAGCTCCCTCTGGAGATGCTGGCTCTATTATTTTAAGTACAAAGGATTTAATCATAGAAAATACTGGTTTGGTTAATGTTTTCAGCGAAGGCACAGGCAACGCAGGAACGCTCAACCTAAACATCAATCGCCTCACTCTCACAAACAACGCCGAGATCTCAGCAACATCAGCATCGGGGTTAGGAGGCTCAATAAACATCAGAGGTTATAACAATAGAGATCGCGCCCACACCATCAGCTTGGATAACGGAAGTACGATCACTACCAATAACGCCACTACTAGCGATCGAACAAGGGGGACGATCGATATAAAAACCCGCGATCTATTTTTAAACAACAGTAGCTCAATTACTGCTAGCGTCGAAGTTCCCAAACAAAATGGAGCTTCTTCCGCAGAAACTCCGTTTTTCAACATTCCTGGCATTGTAGGTGGAAATATCAATATTGATGCAACAGATAAAGTCTATCTCGAGCGCCAAAGTTCGATTACTGCAACAGTACAAAATCAGCCTAATGGGAATATCAGTGGAGGAAATATAAATATTGAAGCTGGAAGTTTCAGAGCTACTAACAACAGCTCAGTTTCGGCCTCTGTTAACGAAAGAGGTAATGGAGGCAGTATTAATATCTCGGCTCCGAAAGGCATCGTTACCATACTTGACAATTCCGATATCAGAGCCAATGCCATTGATGGAGATGGAGGAAATATTGACATTACCACTCTCGCTTTCTTTCGCAGTTTCGATAGCGATGTCGATGCATCTTCGCGAGCCGGACGCGACGGTATCGTTCGTATAAATATTTTATCTCCCTCCACTAAAGCTCTCTTTGTCACCCAGCCGGAAAAAATTGAATTTGATTTTGAGGAATTAGGAGAGCGGTTTTGTTTGTCTCCCCAAAGGCATGGGCTGAGAAAAGTGAAAATTCGAGATGATGTAGCTGAATGGGCAACCCCCCAATACCATAACAACAACTGGGACATATATTTTACTGAAGCTCCCGAGCGAATTGAGTCTTGGTATGATGTAATCGAGCCTAACGCGATGGTGTATACCAAAGATGGCAAGTCTTATTCGACAGCTTTGTGTGTTCGTCCTCGATCTATTTCTCGAGCGAGACAATCTGAGGATTCAGAATTCTAATGCCCGCCAAATAAAAGAGAAATAACCACCTTTTTCTTGAAAAGAATTAGTGATATTGCGATCTCGCACGTTAACCCAAGGAACTCCTACTCCCAAACGGGCCTCTAACTTCTCGAAAATCACAAACCTCAACTCCAATCCAGTAGAAGCAATAAAATTATCTTCAAGAGTAGTAGCAGCATTATTATTCCAACCAGTACCTACATCGAAAAAAGGAACGATTTGAAATTCCATATTTTTTTTAGGTTTCCACACGATAAATCGAACCTCGAAGGAACCTCTAGCAGCATTATCTCCAGTCACGATCGCAACACGATAGCCTCTGACGCTATCTAATCCGCCAAGATAAGCTTGCTCTAAAGCAGTAAGAGAATCGGGAGTAAATTGTAAGAAACCGCCTACGACCAAAAGAATATCTTTATTGAGATATCGACTATATTTGCCCTCTCCTTGCCAAATAAAGAAGTTAGAATCAGGTTGGTCTTCACTCACAGTAGGTTTGAAAACGTTTGAACCCAGGCTAAATTGAGAATAAAATTCTAATTTTTCTCCAGGTTGCCTGCGAATATAGCTTTGGGGAAATCTTATGACAAGATCTTTTAATCTTCCGAAATCGTCTGCACCTTTAGAAATAGGTACGCCCCGATCGAGAATGAAACTTTGACTTGACAACCGAGAAAAGACAACACCCAAAGTTAATTTTTGCGTTGGCGATTGAATTAGAGGATAGAGAAAATCGACCTCAACATAATCAAAATTGGTTTCGGGATTAGCTTCAGCAAAAGGATTAGCAATTACTCCATTACTATTGATACCAGTTTTTAAGGTAAGTCTAGCGTCGTTCGAGCCTATAGGTACAGCGTAAAGAAAATCACCACCTTCTGTGCCTCGTGTACCCACATATCCCGCCAAAGCTAGGTCGCCACATACCAAAATGCTGTTTAACCCTATTGCAACTCGTAGAGTTGTTTCTCCTAGAAAGGGGTTACGTCGGTTGTCAGTTCCTATAGCTAAATTAAATCTCGAAACCGTATCTGCTGTTACTTTTAATGTGGTTGAATCGGGTCTATCTGTTTCGGTTTTTTCTAGATCGTAGTTTATATAATCGATTCGATCGTTAAAGTATAAAGTAGCAATGGCCCTTTTTATCTCTTGAGAGTTGAGTGGTTTATTTTCGAGATGTCTCAAACGGTCTTTTATGAATAGGGGACAAATAACTCCTTTTTTGATTTCTAGCTCTATTTGACCAATCTGACCTTCAATTACTTGAATTGTTGCTATATTGTCTCGAATATTTTGCACAAAAGCAAAAGAAGTAAGATATTCATTTTTGTTGTAAAAGTCCGTGATAACAGAAGCTATATTTGGCAACTGGCTTTGTAAAAATTCTTGGTTTTGATAGGGAGCTAGAAGTTGAAGTAATTGCCCCCTCAAAAAAACTGTATTCCCAACAATTTTAAACTCTCGAATGAAAAATTTTTCTCTAGATGTTTCATTAGTAATGCTGGGAGGCAAATTGTCTTGAGAAAGCTGACTATTTGTTGGGCTAGACTCATTTATTACTTTAGGCTGCGATAATTGTCTCGCTCCTTGCCTTTCTTGAGCCAAAGATAAATCAGGTCTAGCTAGACTTCCAAAAATAAAAACACTAAACACTAAGATTTTGGCAATCATGGCAAATTTTTGAAAACTAAGTCAATCAGCGAAAGATATATAAGTACCCAGAGCAAAATAATTTGTATATTCTCGCTCGTCAAATGGCTTGTATCTCAAGGGGTTGGGTCATTCAAAATGCACAAATAATTGGGCGAGCGGTACTTATTGAAAACAAATATTTTTTTTGATTTTATAGCATCCCTATCTGACCAGGCAAATTGTTTATTTATACTTTTAAAGAGTTAAGCAACTGAAATAAATTGTAACTAGCGATATCAACTAAATGATGATAATATGTCATTTAAAGTTGAAAGGCAACTTACCGATATCCCAATATTTACTTGAGAATATTAGTAGAAGCAATCGCTAATAAATTTGAGACTAATTCTAACAATAAATAAACCGAAACTTATTGGAAATTTTATGTCATGAATTTTCAAAAATCTTGTTGTAAAATCGCTGGCACACTTGGAATTATTATCGGCACAATTACCTTTGCTCCCAACATCGCGCTCGCCAATAATGTCGCGCCCCAATTGAATTTATCCAATAGGGAAGCATCAGAATCTTATCGACGAGGGGATTATCACAGAGCGATTGCTATACTGGAACGATTAGTAAGCAAGAGCGAACCTGGAATAGAAAAAGCGATTTTATTTTCAAATTTAGCAGCAGCTTATTGTCAAATAGGAGATTTAAAAAAAGCCTTTCTCAACTGGGAAGAATCTATTTCACTTGCCGAAAAAATAAATAATAACCAGGCACAAGTCGTTTGGCTTAAATCAGTACTATCAAGCTCGCCCAGTTATATTGATATTGGTTTCAACAGCCGAGTAATTCCTAGATTAGAAAAAGCGATTGAATTGTCAAAAAAGTCGGAAAAATGGCTGGATTTTGAAGCCAGAGCTTTGGGAATACTTGGAGATGCTTACCTGAGTTTAAGAGAGTACGAGCGCGCAATTGACAGTTACCAAAAAGGCTTGCAGATTAAAAAAGACGCGCTCCTTAGCGTTAATCTAAGTCAAGCCTTTTGGCGGCAAGCTTCTCAACTTGAATTTCTAGCAATTACCGCCAGTGAAGCAAAGGATTTTGATAGTGCTAACGAACTACAATCGTCGGCGATTTCAGCTCTTACCCAGGCTAAAACTATAGCATTAACTGCTTTAAAGCAAAGTCAACAACAAGGAATTAGGGAGGCCCTCGCAGCCCGATTAAATCTCCTCAAATTGGATCGAGATCGTGCTAGTAAATATAAATCGGAAGTACTAAATCTGATCGACCAAATCCCTAATTCTTCTTACAAAGCGTTGAAGTTAGTAGAAGCAGCACAACTATTAGATCCTGAAAAAGCTTTACCAGTACTGGACCAAGCAGCTACCATTGCTGAGAAATTGGGAGAGGGTCGGGTTTTGTCCTTTGCTTATGGGGAGATAGGAAAAATATATAAAGCTCAAAAGCAATACGAGCGCGCCATTCGCTTTACATCTTCTGGATTGTTGGCTGCCGAATCGGCGCTCGCCTCCGACCAACTTTTTAGGTTGTATTGGCAAATAGCACAAATCCAAACTGCACAGAGAAAAACAGAGGATGCTATTAAATCCTATGACAGCGCTCTCTGGAATCTTCGCTCAAATCGAAGCTTATATGTAAATAGTAACAACGGTTTATTGTTTGCCTTAAGAAACGAGGTTGAGCCATTTTTCAAAGAATACATAGAGCTATTATTGACTTCCTCATCTGATAAAGATTCTTTTCAAAAAGCGATCGAGATCTTAAATATTTTCAAACTTTCCGAACTCCAAAATTACTTTAACGATCCTTGCTTCGAGGTGATTGCCTCTACCACTTCTACCCCTTCTACGGTCAATCCCCATACAGCAACAATATACTCGTTCGTTCTTTCAGAAAAAACATATTTGCTCTTAAAATTACCCGATAATTCCTATAAACTTATAACTCTGGATTTAACCTCAGAGAAACTCAAAGAAAAAATAGTAAATTTCCGCTCTTACATAGGTCGCCAAAGTTTTCAATATGTACAATATTCTCAAGAAATATATTCGACTCTTATTGTTCCCATAGAATTGTCGCTCAAAGATTATCAAATTGATACATTAGTTTTTATCCAAGACGGAATATTAAGAAATATTCCTATGGAAGCCCTACTGACTGCTGACAATCAATTTTTAATTGAGAAATACAATATTTTATATTTAACAGGGTTGCAAACAGAAAAAACCCAATCCTCTGATGAAGGCGATAACATTTTCTTCGGTCTTTCAGTTAGCAGATTAGGATTACCAGAATTACCTTTTGTTAGTGAAGAAGCCTCATTTGTTTCATTGTATCTTGGAGCTGAAATCATATTGGATAGTCAATTTACTGAAAAGAATTTTTTTGATTACCTTGCCGAACGCCAATACTCCACAATTCACCTAGCCACCCACGGAAATTTTCAAGGAACGGCCAAGAATTCTTGGCTATTAAGTTTTGACAAAAAAATGACACTTGAAGACTTGAAAAACGCTCTACTATCTACTTCTCGACCGCCAATGCTTTTAATATTTAGCGCCTGTGAGACCGCATCAGGCAACGAAGAAGCTACTTTAGGTTTTGCTGGAGTAGGTTTGAGAGCGCGAGTCAATAAAGTTGTAGGTTCTCTTTGGGCAATCCCCGATCGCTCGACTGCTCTATTTATGGAAGAATTTTACGCTCAATTGAGCCAAGGTAAAGCCTTAATTGAGGCGAAAAGAATAGCTCAATTAAAATTACTTAATGAAAACAAAAAACCCTCCATTTGGGCTGGTTTGATTTTAATCGATAATTCCCCGTAAAACTGCTATTGTTTTGAGAGTGCTTCTCAGCTATAATTTTAATCCCTACGGGGTTACTTGAAATTTTCTAAATAATAAGTGAAAATACTAGCGGACGAGATATATATAGTAAAAAAAAATATCCATTTTTTTTCAATGAAAAAACCTTTTCTTACTTCGGCAATTATAGCAAGTTATTTACTGTGTGATAGTTTTTCTCCCTTAAGTTCGGTCAGCGGACCGAATAATATTGAACCTCAAACAAGTTCTCAGAAATTAAACCTGCTGTACAATCCTCCACCACAAAGAAAACAACCTAAGGCTACGCAAAGAAGTGGCTCAGGAAGTAGAAGTAGATGTCAAGCAACTAATTTACCCCAGATCTTGATAGCTCCAGCTTTTCATACTGGGCAAACAAGTCAATCTCATCCTAGCTTTAGTGTTTATTTTCCTGAAGTCCCGCAACTTCCAGTGAGTGTATCGGTTGAGGATCCAAAGAACCAAAAAGATGTTTGGTTATCTGAAATTTCAGTAAAAAAAGCCGGAATTACTACATTTAGGCTGCCATCATACGTATCAGGATTAGAAATAGGAAAAGAGTATATCTGGACAGTCGCTCTCATATGCGAGCGCCGAAATCGGCTTCAGGATATTTACGCCGAAGCTTCTATTGAACGAATAGAAATCTCCGAAAAATTAAAGCAAAAATTATCAACAGCACCAAATCCTCAATCACTAGCCGCAATTTTGGCGAGTGAGGGGTTATTTTACGATACACTGAATCAAATCAACAAAATTTCAACTACGACAGAGCGTAATGCTCTGTTAAACTCTCTTCTTGAACAAATTAATTTGGTTGGTGTGGTATCAATTAAATAGACGAATTACTTCCAATAACTTTATTGAACAAAATGTTGAGCGCAACAGCGCTCAATTTTAATGTCAAAGGAATTCCCCTAATTTTACGAACAAATCAGTGAAGAAAAGAGCCAAATTATTCTGTTGCCTAGTTAAATTAGCTAATTTTGTTCAAAAAATAATCAAGAATAAAAAATGGCAACAACCCTTGAGTACTTTATTTTGGGTGATTTTAATAGTCTGGTTGTTGCGGTTATCAGGATTATTGCAACCCTTTGAATGGGCTGTCTTGGACTACTATTTCCGGCTCCGACCGATTGAACCAATTGACCCTCGAATTGTTGTTGTTGAGATAAGCGAACAGGATATAAGTAGATTAAAAGAGTATCCTATGTCTGACAAGGTTTTAGCAGAATTACTAGAAAAAATCAGAGACGCTAAACCACTTGCCGTGGGATTAGATCTTTATCGAGATTATCCTGTTCCCCGAACGGGTGGGGAAGGATACGAAAAATTAAGCGAAATTTTTCGCACTACTCCCAATTTAGTGGGAATCCAAAAAGTACTGGGAGAAGCCAATAATCCACCTATTCCTGGGCCTCCTGCTTTAGTCGAATCGGAGGTCGGATTTGTTGCATCTAACGACGTTGTGATAGATAGCGATCGAGTTCTACGTCGTGCTCTTTTATATCCTAGTACTATTCGTGAAGAAATGATCCCCAGCTTGGGGTTAGTTTTAGCTGGTCTATATTTAAATGAAAAAGGAAGCGAGGCAACATGGAGTGATGATGGATTTACTTTAAAATTCGCTGGTGTGAAATTAACTAGATTTTTGCCCAATCACGGAGGATATATCCGAACTAATAATGGGGGTTATCAAATGTTCCTTAATTATAGAACTCCTCCCAAAAATTTTCAAAAATTTTCTCTTTTTGAGATTTTAGACGGCAAAATTAAACCCGAAAAGTTACAGAATAAGATTATTTTTATTGGCAATACTTCGACCAGTAGTAAAGATATTTTTTATACCCCTTACACGGCTCTTTTAAATAACAGTCTAGAAGATAATAATGACGAAAATCGTTCTGAAGATAATGTTTATGGGGTTTACGTACAAGCTAATCTCACAAGTCAGATTATAAGCTCTGTCTTAGACAATCGCCCTTTAATCAAAACTTGGTCGGACATTCAAGAATTCATCTGGATTAGTTTATGGCCATTAATTAGTATTATTTTGATTGGCAGATTTGGAAAGAAAAAACTAGTTAAATATGACAATTCTCCTCCAATATATTTGCTCTTAATTGTTACTATCTTAATCTCTACTATTTTAGGGATTCTAGTTAGCATCATTACTTTTTTAGCTTTTATCCGAGAAGCTTATTGGCTGCCAGTTGTGCCCCCTCTGATTGGTCTTTTTTGCTCTTCTATTTTGGGAGCACAAGCCATTTATATCTGGAAATTAAAAGAAAGTAACACTCAATTAAGAGGAGCGAAACAGAAACTAGCCGAATCAAACGAAACCCTAGAGCAAAAAGTAGCCGAGCGGACTCAAGAATTAGAGGAGCGTACTCAAGAATTAGAAGATACGATTAAAATACTTGAAGAGACTAAGAAAAAATTAGTATTCGAGAACCAGGTTCTCAAAAAATCCGAATCAAGTGATACTAAATATTATTATTTAGGGGGAACAGTTCCTCTTGATTCACCAGCTTATGTGGTTCGTTATGCAGATTTGTATTTGTACGAAGCCTTACGGGAAGGAGAATATTGTTATGTTTTTAATGCACGCACGATGGGCAAATCTAGCTTATTCGTTCGCGCGACTCGTCGATTAAAAGCCGAAGGCTTTAAATGTGCTACAGTTGATTTGTCCAAAATTGTTACCTCCTATCTAACATTGAAGCAGTGGTATCTAGGATTAATCGATCAACTCTGCTACTCTTTTCAATTAACAGACAAATTCGATCTGCTCGAATGGTGGTTTAAATATCAATCTTTATCGCCAAAACAACGATTTTATAAATTTATCGCCGAAATACTCTTAAATAAAATTTCCGAAAAAATTGTCATCTTTTTCGACGAGATTGATAATATTCTTAGCCTAAATTTCAATACGGACGACTTTTTTATTTTGATTCGTTCCTTCTACAATTCTCGTCCTAATTATCCAGATTTTTCTCGTCTGACTTTTGTCTTTTTGGGGGTAGCCAGTCCTTTTACTTTAATTCAAAATAAAGTAAATACACCTTTTAATATTGGCAGAGCGATCGCTTTAGAACCTTTTGAGCTTCATGATGTTGCCCCTTTAACTAAAGGATTATCAGACAAATGTGCCAATCCACAAAGGGTTCTCAAAGAAATATTGGCTTGGACAGGAGGACAACCTTTTCTTACTCAGAAAATTTGTTTTATGATTTCTAAATCTCAAAATTATATATCTAAAAGCTCAGAATCTAATTTTGTGGAAAATTTAGTTAAACTTGAAATTATTGACAATTGGGAATTTAACGACGCTCCACAACATTTAACAACTATTCGCGCTCGCTTACTTTCTCCTCAATCCTCTACTGAAGAACTATTAAAACTTTATCAGCAACTTTTAAACGGTAAAGAAATTATAGCTTCAGAAAGCTCCCCATTACATATGGAGTTATTGTTGACTGGTTTAGTTTATAAAAAACAAGGGAAAATCAAAATTTATAATCGAATTTATCAAACTATTTTTAATCTAGATTGGGTGAGCGAGCAATTAGAAATTTTATCTCTACCTTCCGCCTCGGAAGGCTAAGTCAATTCGATGCGCGGATGCGCGGATGCGCGGATTACTGATTTTATGATAAGATTATTGGAAACCTGCTTAAAAATCAGCAGCTTGTTTAATCTAAAATCCGCTCATCTAAAATCCAAAATTATTTTGTCAAAGAACCTCAGAAAAATATTGCCGATATAATTGATAGCGCATAGTCACTTTATTTCCCAAAAGCTTGACTAGACCCATACCATCAAGTTTGAACTTTTCTACAGAGTTTAAAGACACGGGTTGGGTTTCTTTTAAGACTTCACAAAGAGCTTTTTTTAATGGCAAATTTTCCTCCAAATTTCGTAAATGTCGTCTTAAATGAGAGCTGTAAATTCCTTCTTCGGTATGAGCGGTATTTAAAAGATCAGAGAAAGTTGTTTTATTTGTAGCTAGATGATAAATGGCAAGTTGCACTAAATGTGGATGTCCTCCGAGCGCATTTATTAAATCTTGAATTTCCTCACCCCCTAATTTAAGAGAATATCTTTGAGTTAACTCCATTATTTGCGGGGGCGTTAATTCTGGCAAACTAATAGGTAGTCCTACATTAAAAGGAGATTGATTTATATTGTAATGAAGATAAGCTTCTGTCGAATAAGCCAACACTAAACGTAATTTTTTCCAGATTTTATTTTCTTCTCTTTTTGCTTCTTCGTGCCACGTCCTTAAAATACTAAAAAATTCGGCGGCTATTTCTGGCTCCGAAAAAATTCGATCGAATTCATCGAGAGCCAAAACCAAAGGAGATTGAGTTTTAGGTAATAAATCTCTCTCAAAATAGTTGTGGCACCCTTTTTTTATTCCTAATAAATTAGTCCAATTATTTATTCCATCTGGCGGCATCTTTAACTTGTCTGAAACATTGGCACAAAAGGATCTTAAAAATAATTGTAATTCAGATAAGTTCTCGCGATCTAATTCTTGAAAATTTAAATACACAGTGCAATACTTTTTACGTTTAGCCTCTTCAAGAATTCGTAAAATCAGAGAAGTCTTCCCCATTTGTCTCGGAGCTTTTATCCGAATCAACCCTCCATTTCGCATTATTTCAGTATAACAATCTATCTCAATGGGAACCCTTTCTATATAGATATTAGAGTCACTCGGTAGTGCCCCTTCTGGTAATTCAAATTCTCTAGTTTTTAATTCATTAAACGCTTTTTCTTCGAGGAGAGCTACTGTTTCAGCTTCTGCTATTTTGGGATAATTATTGTTTAGAGTTTCTATTTCAGTTTTGATTATTGTTCGCTCAAGCTCCATAATCGTTCTCAAATTTTTTTTACCAATTCTTTGGTTTATTCCTAATTCTTTCAAACTTTTATTGATTAAAATCCAAATTTTTGCTGCAGCCTGACTCCCTAAATAGGTATTATTTAGATTTAACTCAAGTGCTATTTGCTCATAAGGTATGTCTAATAAGGCTCCT
This sequence comes from Prochloraceae cyanobacterium, assembly GCA_030065755.1. GTDB lineage: Bacteria > Cyanobacteriota > Cyanobacteriia > Cyanobacteriales > JASJDA01 > JASJDA01. The sequence goes on from JASJDA010000174.1 coordinate 13,924, forward strand.
ATTAGGATAACTCGGGCTTTGAATTCTATATCTTCTTTACCTGCGTTCTTTAACAGTTCTTCTAGTAATTTTAAATCTTCTCTCAATACAACTTTCTCTGGGATTTCAAAGTATTTTTTAGTTTTATTTTTTAGGCAGATTAGTTTTTCTATTAGCTGGTCAATTTCTGATGTTTTATTCACGATGTATTTATATATTACTAAAATTATTAAAAGCTAGTATAGCATTTATAGAGGGCAAAATAGCAGAGCAAAAGAATCAGACTTATCAAAAAAATTAATCGAATAATTTTAGATTTTAGAGCAAATATTTTGGATTAAATTCATTTCTAGGGTACATGCGAGAGAGGAGCTTATTTTTATGATAGAATTCCAATGAATCACTTGTGTACTTTCATAAAAATGAACTCATTGAAGTACGCTCGTTTATAACTTGACTACTACTAAGACTTCTCTCATAAAAATGAATTCCTTGTATTTCTCATAAAAATGAATTCCTTGTAGACCTCGATTGATTTCAATCCCAAATCGACAATCCAAAATCCGCGCAGAGAATTGACGGATATTATGCACAGTTTTGGCTTGCTCCTCAGAGACGAGAAGAGTGTAAATCTACTGGCAAACAAATAGGTCTCGACTTACAAATAAATGCTTTTTATACTGATAGCGAGAAAAGTACCTAGGAGCCAACCACATAATATTAATTTATTCATCGTTTTTTTGATTTATAGCTCTTGTTTTCTGGTATTGTTTTGCTTTTCCGAGTTGGGGTGAATTCCTAGATGTCTTACTAAGCTTTCAATAGTGGTGATTCAGCTTCATAAAGCCAAATTCCGGAAAAAGACTCCTGAAATAATAATAACTAAAGCTGCATCCCTTATCAGCTCTATCATCTAGCTATTATCCAGAAATGTTGAAGGCTAAATTTTTGTAAACGGTTATCTGGCAAAAAATCTAGGCTTATGGCAAATCTTAATTTTTTCTTCAATATTTTTCAATGATTTTTCTCTCAACCTATAAAACCTATAAAAATGGTAGTTTTGCTTAGTCAAACAACCTATAAAACCTATAAAAATGGTAGTTTTGCTTAGTCAAACAACCTATAAAACCTATAAAAATGGTAGTTTTGCTTAGTCAAACAACCTATAAAACCTATAAAAACTATATTTTTAGGGATTTTTTATAGGTTGCGCGCTCACAAGATATTCCTTATTATCTAGATGCGATCGAAAAAACAACGATCGCACTTCAAAAGCGATCGACCATTAACAACGATCGCGAACAAAAAAAAATTCCATTACAGCAATAGGGATATTGGGTGCGGCGCTCTCTTTGTGCGCTCGTGCTGATGGGGGATTTTTGTATTTATTTTCCAAGGCGAAAGAACAATAACTAGATTCAAAAAGGAGAATTTTATTGTGGTTGCAACCGAACTGACCATCTCAAATACAGAAAATCCCAACGCGCAAAAAACCATTTTTAATGCAGCCAATTGCTTTTTTGAAAGATATATCTCATTTGGTGGACTAATTGAAGTAGCACTTTCGCTGCGTACACAATTTGAGCGCGAAAGTAAAACTAAAAGCGAGCGAGCGTTTGCTCTGTTTCTCAACAAGACAAAACAAAATCATTTGGCCAAAGAGATAAAAGAAGCTTTGGCATGGCATAAGATCTTAAAAAACTTCGATGATAAGCCACAAGATTTCATTGAATTATTAAATGCTAATAAATGGTCTCCAGCTGCGGCTATCAAATTGGCAGCGTATGACGAGCGACAAAAGATAATGAAAGTGGTAGGCTCTCAAATCGAGCCTACTCCACAAGCTATCGGCGAACTTGTCAAGCAAGATCGACCCAAAAAATTAGAATTAGGCGACAAATGGTCGGATGCTTATAAAAATTTGTTATTAAATACTCTCAAGCTTAAATCCAAAAATACAAAGGGCCGAAGAAAAGCGCTCACAAGATCGCAATTTGAATCAATTGAATCCTCAATTATTCCTATCAATGAAGAAAATCCTTTATTGGTAGATGATTTTGTTGCGGAACTGGAAGACCAATATGACTCTAACATCAATCAGTTAGTATCAAAATCTTCTCAAAAGCGTTTGTTAGAGCGTGTTTCCGAAACATCAGGTATTTTCGCTATGGCGCTGCTGATTGGAGAGGGGCTCAATCGATTCATCTCGCTACTCTATACTCCCTCATTACCAAAGCAAATAACAAAAGAAGAATACGAAAGAGAAATTAATAAGCTCAAACAACAACACGATCTTGAGTTGCAAAATCTCAAAGCCGAACACCAACAACAAATAAATAACCTTAAAGAAACTATGGAAATCCAATATCAAAAACAACTAAAAGACCAAAATATTAAAATTAAACTTGAATATGAGAAACAACAAAAGAAATTGATAGAAGACCTGGAAACAAAATTGTTCGACAAACTATCAAACCAATTCTTGAAGCAACAAAAGGATCTTGAAAGTCAAATGGGGGGGAATTCCAATTCTGCACCAATTTTTACTCACGAAGCTAATAGCACGCAACAAGCTACTGTTGAGCCCCTTGCCGAAAACGAGATCGCAAAATACTCGAGAGCGATCGTAAATCAACCAACATCCCAGGTTTTTGCTCAAATCAAAAGAACAGAAAATTCCCCCAAATCTAAGAATTTTCAAACGCCAAAACCAGGAACCTTTGCTGGTGGTTGATTCCTGAAAAACCGAGCACAAAAAATAGCCAATTATTTTTAAACCACATAGGAATTGCTCATAGAGCAATTATAGCAGTTAAATTACCAAAAGTCAAACAAAATAGGTAAAAAATAATGTTGCTTTACGAGCGAGCATCAGAACAGTGCATAGTGCAATGCAATATGTGCGGAAAAAGAACAGAAGAACATTTTTGGAGTATTACTGTGAAGTCGCAGTATTTAAACAATGGAACAATTGAGACTGATTTGTCTACTTGTTTACTTACTCTTTGCCAAGATTGCATGACCGAGATAACTGAAAATCCGTTTGCATTCCTAGTAGAACATTGTCCGAGAGCAGAGCAAAGCGAGCCAAAAAATTCAGAATATTAGCCATTTTTTTCGCCAGAATGTCGTCTCCCATACTTACATTTTTGCCTGCTTTTTATATAATAAAATAAATCCAAAAGTTAATATATCAGTTGAAAAATAATTGTCTAATTATATTGACAAATTTATTGTTTAAATAAAATTAAAAGCAGATAATTACTTTATTTTCTAAAAGCATAATTTTCCGATCTATTCTAATCTGAATTTTCTTCTTTTTTCTCTTCAAGAACAACGTTAAAAAAATTAAATAAAACTTAGAAAAATACCTAGAGCAAGGGATAAAATCAAGATGAATTCTTCTGTCTCGACGAACAATAATTTAGTAAAAATCTATAAACTCCGCGCTAATTATCAATGCAAAAAACTTGTTCAAATTGAATTGCCAAGTCGCAAAGGTTCTACTTTCTGGGTAGAATTTCAGCCTACTTGGTCGATTTCTCCCTCTGGCGTGGGTGATATCTATCAATCCGATCTCTATCAAGGATATTGCGACTATATAGGCATAAACTGTCTTAGCAATCCAGCTCCCATACAAGAAAAATATGTTCAACGCCGAAACAAATATTCCCAAATAGAACAGTACAGAGACGGTTGGCAACTAGCAGCAAAAGAATGGGGGACTACTCGGCTTTCACTGAAAACTAAGACATTTATCGATCGTCTTTTCTCAAAAATCAATACGATTAAAAAACTGTGTAAAGGTGAGACAAAACCAGGTGCTTAAAACAATAAAAATTCTCAAAGAGTTGGAGTTGCACTATTATTTTTGGGGAATTTTATCAGGAATGGTAATAACAAGCATTTTCTTAAATACAACTGATTGTACCCAAAGCAATAATCCGACTTTTTCTGGCAAATTTTCTTACCAAAAAGAATCCAACGTTTTAGCTAAAATTTCAGATTTCTACTGTGAAAACGCTCAAAAATAAAACATTTTTTCAACCATAACTTTAATAAAAAAAAATGAATGTTCAATCATTAATTTCAATTGAATTGCTTGCCCCACAAGGTGACGACTCAATGGTAGTTGGTTTTGAGCCGACTTGGGATATTTATCCTGATGCAGAAGGAGATCTTCTACAATCAGATTTTGTACTTGGCTATCAAGATTTTCTGGGAGCTAAATCGGTCTTCAATACCCCTGAAACTCAAGATATGCACAAGATGCGCACTAATAAATATTGGCATAATATTGAGTATCAAAGGGGTTGGCAAATGGCCTTAGAAAAAATATCAATTTCCTCACCTAAAAAAACTGAAGCTTTCTGCCAGAACAACCTAAAAAAATTCGATTGGAAAAGGTGGTTTTTGAAATTGGGGGCAGTAGGAGTCGTCGGCGGGATCGCTTTCAACCTAACTGGCTGTTATCCGGTTACTAGTAAAGTTTCTAGTAACGATCGCGCCACTAGCTCAAACACCTCAAATAGCAACAGTATACTAGAGAAGGTTAAACAACGGGGTCAATTAATCTGCGGAGTCAATGGAAAACTCCCAGGTTTCAGTTTTGTCAACGAATCTGGCACATATTCAGGCATGGATGCAGACATGTGCCGTGCAGTTGCTGCTGCTTTGTTTGGAGATACTAGCAAGGTTGAGTTTCATAACCAAAGTGCGATCAATCGCTTCACGGCTTTGCAAACGGGAAAAATCGATTTGCTAGCCAGCAACACCACAAACACTATGAGTCGGGAGACCTCAGTTGGCGTTGAATTTGCACCTACCATTTTTTTCGACGGCCAAGGCATGATGGTGCCTTCTGGCAGTGGAATTTCTACTTTGGAAGATTTCCAAGGAGCAACCATCTGCGTAACGGCTGGAACCACAACTGAACTGAACTTGGCAGATCGGATGCAATTATTGGGTATCAATTATACTCCATTGGTTTTCGAGCACTCTGATGCTGTTTATGCTGCTTATGCACAAGGCAGGTGCGATGCTATTACGAGCGATCGAAGCCAACTGCTTGCTCGCAGAAGCACCTTGCCTCAACCCCAGAAGCATATCATCTTAGACGAAGTGATGTCTAAAGAACCTTTAGCACCTGCGACTATAGGAAGCGATAGAGAATGGTCGAATGCAGTTAAGTGGGTAATTTATGCGCTTATTACCGCCGAAGAATACGGCATCAATTCTGAAAACATCGATACTTTCATGAACAGCGACGATCCGAAGATTAGGCGCTTTTTGGGCGTAGAAGGAACTCTAGGGTCTGACGCTGGTCTACCTAATGATTTTGCTGCTCGTATTATCAAGCACGTCGGAAACTATGGCGAAATTTATGACAGGAATATTGGCCAACCTTTAGGGCTCGAGCGAGGTCAAAACGAGCTAGCTAATAAAGGTGGACTGCTCTACTCGCCTCCTTTTCGATAAAAACGGTGGAAGAGGACTGGCTGTTGCTAGTCCTCTTTCTAATCTTCTCGAGCGTCTATACCTGTTAACCTTTGTATAATCAGATCGAGTTTTTTATTTATTGGGTTAACTTCTTGCTTTAAATCGTTCATTTCTCTTCTGGTATTGTTGTTTTTTCCATGAGATCTAGACGCTCTGATTCTCCCGTAATGCTGTAAGCTATCAACTGTTGAATGCGTCGCTCGTGCCCCCTGTAAGACAAATTATAAACAGTTTTCTTACAATCGAGCGAACGGCTTTCTTCTTTTTGGCGGAACAGTTATTGCACAACTGAAAAATACGCCAGTTTTTGATGTAAATACAGACATTATTCTAGGGAATTACGGCTAGGCAATTCCCTAGAAATAAGTAATAGGTAATAAGTTATTTTTCAGCTTATTATCTATTACGATGATTGAATCTCAAATATTTTGCTAACAAATGGTTAAAACTTAATCAACTTCAACTACAAATAAAAAGGATAGCGATCGTGGCGACTAAAAATAGAGCAGCATCTGTTTACATTCCTGCCGATATCGAAGAACGTTTGACTAAATACTGTTTCGAGCACCAGATTACTCGCAAAGATAAATCAGGAGCAGTTAAACCGTCAATAAGTACTGGAATTATTGAAATATTAAAAGTTTTTTTGAGTAGCAACAATCCTCCCAGTCCCTTAACTCTTAATTCTTTCACTACACTGCCTAATAATTTAGTCACTGAAGACAAATTAAATGATGCGGTTAATAATTTAAAAGATGAATTGTTAAGAGACCAATCTGTAACAGTTTCAGAAGTATCTTCTGGGGTAGCCATAAATAATGAACAAATTGAAGAACTGCGAGCGCAAATAAAGCAACAAATAGA
>JASJDA010000007.1 GCA_030065755.1 Prochloraceae cyanobacterium
GTCTAAAAGAAGAAGGACTCATTCCTGTATGCTTTTTAAAAAAGCGGGAAAAATGACCTGGTTCTTTAAAACCCAGTCGATCGGCAATTTCTTGGATTGAAAGAGGCGATCGCGATAGGATAGCTTTGGCTTCTGCGATAACTTTTTCTGCAATCCAATTATTAACTGATTTACCGGTTTTACTTTTAATTACTGTACTCAGATAGCTAGGATTTAAATATTGAGCTTCAGCATAGTCGCGAACTTGGTATAAAATATCTATATTTCCACCTCTCAAATCTCGAAAGTGTTTCTCAAGGTTTTGTTTAAAAGTAAGCACGATCTGGGAACTACTATCTGACTCGTTAAGAGGATCGTAAGTACGCCAAAAGTTTTCTTTTATTTTTAGTAGTAATACCACCATTAAGCTAGCAATAATCTTAAATTTATAGGCTGAATTGCTTTGGTATTCTTTTATAAGCTGATTCCCTAAACGATCGAATTCTTGAAATATCTCCCGATCGGGATACTGAGGAGGGGCGACTTCAGCAATTAGAAAGGGAAATTCATTAAATATATCTTCCCGCGCGTATTGTTTCAGAAACGACTCGGCGAAAGTAATTATAAAGCCTTTGGCTAATTCCTTAATTTCAAATCCCTTGACGTGACCTGGATTAGTAAAATAAATAGTATTAGGTTTAGTCTCATAAGTATTATTATCGATAATAAACTTTCCTCTTCCACTATTCATGATGACGATCGAGTAGTAGTTAGCCCGAAATAGTGGCGATTTTACTGGTACGTCGCCATGAACTTCTTCTAAAGAATGAATAGTAAAGTCAACTTCTTGTTGTAAAGTTTTTCCCGTAGAGGCATAAAACTCTGCCATTGAATTGTAAATTGAGATCGATTCAGTCATTGATTTGATTCATATATAGATGTTGTTGATATACTTCGTTCCTAAACTCCTAAATTTACTACTCATTATGTTTTATTTTATAAGTATAAACGATCGCAAAAAAGAACGGGCAGAAAATAGCAAATATCCAATATATAACCATTAATAAAAATGGACAAATCTCTAGAATTAAGTTTAGAAAATTTAGCAACAGGGAACTTTGAAACTCGTTGGCAAGCGGCAAAAATAATATCGACATGGGGAGAAGCAGCTATTGCTCCCGTCTTAGAGCTATTAGAAGCCGAAGAACAAGATATAGAATTGTCCTGGTTTATTGCTCGTATTTTAGGAGAATTAGATAGCCCATTGGCCTTGAAAACATTAATTAATTTGCTGGTTAGCACGGAAAATGACGATGTCAAAATAATGGCAGCTACAGCACTTGCTAATTTTAAAGAAAAAGCGATCGCACCTTTTTGTGAGTTACTAAAACAAGATCGATGGCGACTTTTAGCAGTACGATCGCTAGCTTCTATAAACCATCCAGAGGCGATCGAACCCCTTCTAACTGCACTAACAGATCCCCAACCAGTGGTCAGAGCCACTACCCTAGCTGCTTTAAGTAATTTCACTGATGACAAAATTTGCTATTTTATGGTAAAGGCTTTAGAAGATCCCAGTCCAGAAGTGCGCAAACAAGCAATTATTGGTTTGAGTAGGTTTAAAAAGTTACCCAATCTAATAGAATTGCTACAAAAAAGATTGAAAGACGAGGATCTCAGGGTATCTCGACAAGCAGCAATAGCTTTGAGTAGCTGCAAAACTGAAACAGCGATCGAAATTCTTTTGCAAACTTTCTTATCCTCTACAACACCCGTAGAATTACAAATGGAAATAGCGCGATCGTTATCGTGGGTAGAAACAAAAGAAGCCCTTGTATCTCTGCAAACAGCTATAATAACAATTCAAAATAACCAATCTACAAACCTATTATTAGCAAAAGAGATTATCCTAGTTTTAGGAAGGATAGAAACAACAGATTTAAAACCGATCGCGGCTTCTATTTTAAGCAATCTATTAACTTCTAAAAATCCAGTTTTCCAACACTCAGAAATTAAACAAGCAATTGCTTTAGGGTTGGGTCAACTAGGAGTAGTAAAGGAAAGAGAAAGTTTAAAACAATTATTGAAAGACGAGGATGCTAAAGTCAGACTACATGCTAACGCAGCCTTGAAAAAAATTAGTCAGTAATTGTATCGAAAAGTACCAATTAAGTATAAAATTTGTTGTACCTTAGTAAGAATACAAAAAAAGCAACGATCGAATGCGGATAGAGCAGGTTCGAGCCTTCTTAACTGTTGTAGAAACAGGAAATTTTCAACAAGCAGCGAAAAAGTGTAAGATAACTCAATCAACTATTTCTCGACAAATACAAGCTCTAGAAACTGAGTTAGGGACTTCCCTATTACATCGTACAGCTAAAGTCAAGCTTACTGTTGCTGGAGAACTTTTTTTACCTCGCGCCCGTAAAATAGATCGAGAATGGCAGCTTGCTAAATCAGAAATTACAGAATTATTGTCGGGGAAACAGCAAGAGTTGTGCGTAGCTGTAATACCCTCTATTTGTGCTTTTTATTTACCTCCAGTTTTAGATAGTTTTATTAGCAAATATCCTCAAGTACAATTGCGAGTTACTTGTTTGGGAAGCGAGCGAGCAATTAAAGTATTGCGGGATGGTTTAGTAGATGCAGCGATCGTCATGCAAAGCAATCTTTTCAAACCCAGTTCCGAAATTGTATTAGACGATCTATACTCGGAATCGATCGTCGTCTTACTGTCTTCTCGTCATCCTCTGGCTAAATGCAAATATATTACTCCAGAAAAATTAATTGAATATCCTCAGATAATCTTTAAAGAAGGGTATGCTATGCAAACTCTAGTAAGAGATTATTTCGATCGCTTGGGAGCAAAATTAAATGCTGTTTTAGAATTAAACAGTATCGATGCTTTTCGCGGTGCGATCCGTCACAGCAACTGGTTAGCACTCTTACCCCAATCAGCCATACTAGATATTAAAAACGACTTAGATTTAACAGTACGTCCTTTATCGCAGCCAGTCCCCATACGTCAAACAATTTTAGTGACGACTCAAGACAGACTTGAAATACCCCCAATTCAATATTTTCGTCAATTAGTGTTGGAATTTGTTAAGCCAAAAGTAGATTTAATAGCTATTTGACATCCTCCCACCGCTAAACCCTCGTTACCTCGCGCTATAGCGGGTGATTCCTAAACCTCCAGAGACGGGAGAATGTAACTAACTATTCCCCCGTTATTGTTGTGACTAAGAAGCCTTATTATAAATCCACTCCAAATGCAAACATTTTTGCAAGTTAAAGAACAGCTCTTCTTCACTAATAGGTTTATATAAAACAGCTTCGCAATTGAGGTACTTACTCATTTCTTGAGTTATCGAACTAGCTGTAATAATAATTATGGGAATGTCTTTAATGTCGGAGGTACTGCGCAGTTCTTTTGCCGATATAAAGCCAGTTTTGACGGGCATAAATAGATCGAGTAAAATCAGATCTGGTTTAAAAAAAGAAGCTAGCGACAGCATTTGTTTGCCGTTAGTTGCAGTTTTGACTTCAAATCCTATTGGTTTAAGCATTTTAACCAATAAATCCCGATGTTCTTTCTTATCATCCACAATTAGCAGCTTGCGACGCTTACCTCCGTAATTTAATATTTTCTTGACCGATTTTTGTTGCGGTATAGTAGGAGTTTCTACTATAGGAAAAATTATATTAAACGAGAAGGTAGATCCAGATCCTAATCGACTTTTAACCATAAGTTTTCCTCCCATTACCTCTACCAATTGCTTGCTCAGGGCTAAGCCTAAACCAGTACCCGCAGATCTAGATTGACTATCGCCAATTTGTTCAAAGGGTTGGAAGATTTTTTGTAATTCTTGGGAATTCATCCCCACACCAGTATCTATCACTTCAAAACAAAGCTTTTGTTGGGACATTTCTTCTCCCCATTCTTGGCGATCGTCGATCTCAGTAACTTTTAAAATGACCTCTCCGTAAACAGTAAATTTAACTGCATTACTCAACAGATTAATTAATACTTGTCGCAGCCTCATTTCATCTGCGACAATGTTAGTCGGTAATTTACCTTCAATATTTAAACTAAGGTCGAGTTTTTTTTCTGCAGCCCATATTTTGGCAATAGCAATTATTTCATCCAGAAACTTTTGCAAGTTAATCGATCTGGTATTGAGTTCTATCTTGCCAGCATTAGTTTTGGAAAAATCCAAAATATCATTAATCAAAGTTAGTAAGTGGGTTCCGCTTTGCTGAATGATTTGTAAATCTTCGATTTGCCTTTGATTTAAGTTTGTATCTCCCTGTATTATTTTTAGATAACCTAAAATGCTATTGAGAGGACTGCGAAATTCGTGGCTGATATTAGCAAAAAAGAGGTCTTTGCTTCGAGAAGCAGCTTCAAGAGCTTCTATTGTTAATTTCAGTTCAGTATTGTGAGTTTCTTGCTGGCGCGACTTTTCGGCTAAGTTAATCTCGGAAGCAACTATACTGTCAGCCATTTGATTGAATTGATCGGTCAGTTCTCCCATTTCATCAGTAGCAAGTACTTCTCCCCGCATCTGACGATTACCTGCGCTAAAAGCTCGTGTTACTCGCTGCAAATTTTTTACTGGTTTAACTATCGCTTGTCCGAGAAGTATTGCTAAAACTATGTCAGCAAACAAAGCAAGTAGGGAGAAAAAACTCTGTTGTTGCAGGCTATCTCTTAGCAGACCGTCCAAAGTGTTCTCAGAACTTCCCCGCACCAAAATCGCTACTGATTGTCCAGCAGAGTTGGGTATAGCAAAAGCTGCCATCGTGTAACATTTAGGAGACCAAGGCAAGGGTATCGTGCTACAAGATTCCCCTTCAAGATTTAAGCGCGTAGAAACAACTGTATCTGGTCGGTCGGCTGCTGCGTACAGTAGATCCCAATTAGGTAAGGGTACGAACTTTTGTGCATTTGCCAGCGTATTTACTTTGATTTCTTCTAAAGATGTAGTCAGTGAAAATGTTTCATTTGCGTCCCTTTGATAAACTGCAGCGTAACCGCCATCAAAAGCTTGGAGGGTTTTTTCTACGATCGCCATTTTATGATTGACTATGTCTCCTGAAACCAAAGCTCCTACTACATTGTCAGTGTCAGGGTCCTTTACTGGCGTTACCGTATAGCGAATTAAAGAATTTCTCGCTGTAAATCCCTGTGGTAAGGGGGGATTTTCCGCTTCTAGCTCTGACTTTGTGACGATTTCGCTGCTCTTGATTTGCTTGCCAGAAAGTAACACTTTAGATACTAAGCCGTTGGGGTCAAATAAATCTCCTTGTCGGTTTGCATTCGCACCGATAATAATCCGTCGGTCTTTTGCTACCAAGGTTGCGTACTCTATGTTTCTGGCTTCGATTTCATTTTGTAGAATCTGTTTGACTTGGTTTTGTAGATCTGGACTCAGTTGGTTCCCGTCACTATAAGCTTTTGCTGCTGCAATAACTGCCGCATTATCTGATTGACCGCGAAAACCAAATCCCATCTGATTGATTTTGATGTTGTAATTGATTTGAGCGACCGTCAATTCTGATTTAGCTTGATTGACTAACTGAGCTCGACCAGCAGTGATAATTAAGTAAGAGCCAATTCCAACTAAGCCAATTACTGAGATGACTTCTGAAGTAAACAAACCTAACAGTTGTTTATATCGGATCGGCAGATTGTAGAAGCTTTTCAGCAACCGCGCGTATGGGGATGAAGATTTTAAAAACATTATTAATAAAACTACTATAGTGAAAAATAAAGAAAGAATTAAATCTTTTCTTTATTGAAAGATTGTGCAATAAAACATAACAAAAGTCAATGATTAATTTAAAAAAATATTAAATATCTACAAGTTCGATCGCAAGCCATTTGTTTGAGAGTCGATCGAGCCATTAAAATGTTACGAAATGCTTGAGTATATGTGGCGAATACTGTTTTAGAATTAAACAAAAGATTTAATAGCAGTATGAGCCGAGAATTTAGAGAACTTTTACGTAAAATTGGTAGCGGAACTCATACTGGCAAAAATCTCGCTCGCAGCGAAGCAGCAGCAGCAGCCAGAATGATGTTATTGCAAGAAGCTACACCAGCCCAGATAGGAGCGTTTTTAATAGCACACAGGATTAAAAGACCCACTGGGGAAGAATTGGCTGGAATGCTGGATGCTTACGACGAACTAGGAGCAAATATAGCCCCAATTGAATCTTCAAAAAGAGTTATGGTGTTGAGTTCTCCTTACGACGGACGCTCGCGCACCGCACCCCTAAGTATACTAACCGCATTAATTCTGGCAACAGTCGGCTGTCCTGTGTTAATGCACGGAGGCGATCGAATGCCAACTAAAGAAGGTTTACCATTAATCTCTATTTGGCAAGGTTTGGGAGTAGATTGGACTAAATTATCTTTAGAGCAAGTGCGCCAAATTTTAGCAACTGAGGGCTTGGGTTTCGTCTATCTGCCCAAATCTTTCCCACTAGCTCAACAACTAGTAACATATCGAGACCAAATTGGCAAGCGTCCCCCTTTAGCTACCTTAGAATTAATTTGGTCCCCTTATCGTGGAGACTGTCATATTGTAACGGGTTTCGTTCATCCTCCTACCGAATTGATGATGAGAGAAGCCCTTGCTTTGAGAGGAGTTTCTCGGTTAACTACAGTAAAAGGATTAGAAGGTAGTTGCGACTTACCCAGCGATCGCACTGCTATTATCGGTTTAACTAATCCCTCTAATACTGGAGAAAATTTTCAAAGACTAAATTTAAATCCTCGTCATTATGGTTTAAATTCTCAAAATATTCCTCTAGAAGCTACAGATAAATTAGTGAAAAATATTCTTACTCTAATTGAGGGTAAATCTTCTTCTTGGCTCCCTGCTATTATTTGGAATGGAGCATTTTATCTGTGGCGTAGTGGTGTTTGTTCCGATATAAAAGAGGCGATCGAGCTGGTTAAAATTTTGCTAAGTGAAGGAAAACTACAGCACAAATTAAAAGCACTTCAAAAAATTTGAATACAATACTACACGAGCTTTTTAGGTTTTAAATTTGATTATTTTTGCTGTCAAATACCTCTCGCACCGCTATGCCGATCCCTTCGGGATCGCGCTTCGTTTAAGCATAACTACATCGAAAGAGCCGGTTGACCACGCTTAACCATTAGAGATTTGGGTTCGGGGATGAATTATGGAAAAAAAGTCTACAAAGGCTTCTAGAAATAATTCTTCACAGAAAAATAAAGCTTTTAGTGCTAGTGACCCCTAATTATATAGGTTCCTTATAACCCGTCTCAATTCATTTTTGAATTAACTATTCTTCCAAGATAAAAGTTAGAGTTAGCAATTTTAACGAGTCGCTACAGGTACATCTACATTCAGCTAGGATCGAGAAACAAGAGATTGTTCAAGTATAACAAGGGAAGAAAATCAAAATGTTTAAATCTTTTTGTCTGAGAGTTTTGCAGTTGGTTGTTTTAACGCTGCTCCTCGCTCAAATAACTTTTAGTAGCGCCCTAGCTGAAGAAACCCGCTCGCTAAATGAAACGAGTCCACCATCTCCAGCAATAGAAAATGGTAGCGAAGTTCAAATCCCTAATGGTTCTCAACAAGTCGTCGATGACAAAAGCACTGTTTCCCCTAAGACTCAAGTGCGAGAATCGACGAGTTCACCTAGTCGCTCTCAAGTGAAGCGGCCCGCCGATCCTTACGCTAAGTATTATAAGTACATCAAAAAATTCAATGAGGAAGTGTACGGAAAAAAGGGCTGAGAGCCTAAAATCCCTAAAGCGGTTGCATCTCTGATATGGGTTGAGGTGGGGCGGAAAAAGGGCTATCTCCATTCTTACCCACTTCAAACAGACTCATCATCGAGTGGTCTTCATGGACTAAATTATGGCAGTGAAACATATATTTGCCTTCAATGTGCTCGCCATTACGCGTGCTAAACCTAGCAATGACTCGTACTGTCTCAAAGTGACCCACTCGAAAGACATCTTTCCAACCTCGCTCGTAGGATCGAGGAGAGCGACCGTTGCGATCGAGAATTTGCCAGTCCGTAAAATGAATGTGTACGGGATGGTCCCAGCCACCCTGGTTAACTAGTTTCCAAATTTCGATCGCACCTGGTTCGGGATTGGCATCAACTCGGTTTTTGTTCCAGATTTTGCCATTGATCGTCCAATTTCGGCCACGTCCGAAGACGAAAGTGCGGAGGGGTACCTCTTGTCCGGAAGGAATTTTATCAATCAAGGGTTCAAAATCTCGTAGATGGTCAGGCAAATCGCTGTCATCAGGCTCTGACAGTTCCACATCAAAACGCATGATGGTCTGTACGCGAGTATCTTTGTCAAAATTACTGTTTGATTGAATTGAAGGATTTCTCAGGAATACTTGGGTGTGGAGCGGATATTGAGCAAAATCGATGATAAACTCATAACGCTCAGCTGGAAAAAGCTGTAGAGTTTTTAGAGGCGATTCTAATTCCACTGGCTCGCTGAGTAAACCACAATCGGTTCCAATCACAAACAACTTATCGCCCCTAGTTAATTTATTCTCTTCCTTACTCAAAACTAGTTGGTAAGAGCGTGAAGTGGAGGCGTTAAGAACTCGGAAGCGGTATTTACGCCTAGCTACTTTCATATAAGGCCAAGGGACTCCATTCACTAAGATAACATCAGCATAAAGTCCTTGTTGGTTTCGATCGTTGAAGATTAAGCGATTATCATCGCTGGCGAATCTCAGATCCTGAAGAATTAAAGGAACATCATACTTACCTTTGGGTAAGTTAAGCTGACGCTCTTCTTCATCTTCCACAATATACATACCTGCTAAACCCATATACACATTCCGCGAAGTTCGATCGATGGCATGATCGTGGTACCAAATTGTAGCGGCGCGATCGTTAGGATAAAAGTAATCTTTAAAATAACCTGGAAGGCTCAGATCCTCAGCATGACCGTCGTACTGAGGCAGTGAAGCCATACCGTGTAGGTGAACAGTGGTAGAGATAGGTACTTCCTCTCCTTCTTCGAGAGTTGTGCCCAACTGATTAATAAAACGGATTAGAGATGAACGACCCCGATCTTCGTCTCGAAAACCTCCTCGCTGCCTGATGATGGGGCCAGGAATCATGCCCTCATAACCCCAGATTTGAGTTTTTTCCCCAGGCAAAATTTTAACTTGATTTTTGCGCATTGTTATTTGGTAAATATCAATGGGGCGATCGCCACCCTCATAACTGCGTATCGGCTTGAGAACGGGCGGCATCTGGAAAGGACGCTTAAAGCGATCGATTTGCGGGCTCGATTGAGCCCAAGCCTCACTAGGAAAATCCTGGGATAATAAAAGACCTCCACCCCCTATCAATCCAAGTTTGATTGCCTCTCGTCTAGTAATTTTCATGTTTTTGTCTCCTAAGATGTGTCGGCTAAATACAAAATTGATAATTTTAAGTTTCTAGGTAGTACTTCAGAGTTTGCCTTAACTATTACGACAGGTCGTCAAATTTCGTAAAAATTCTTCACAAAAGCAGCTTGCAGGGTGACAACATCCCTAAAGGTGAATGCCGCGCTCGCTCTTGAGTAAAATCCAGAACTGATAGGGAATTGGGGGACGGGGAAACTGGGAGATTGGCTGATAGGTTTTCTCCTCGATCGAGAATTTTTGTTGCATTTAACTTTCTCCCCGTCTCCCTATCAAAACAAGGGTTTGAGCTTAACGAGCGCGGCATTTAGGTTTAATTAGTCAAGAGTTGCCTACTTATTGCTGCTTTCTGCCAATCGGAAATAGCTCCTTCATTGTCCCCTAATTGGCGACGAGCAAATGCACGGTGGCGGTAAGCATAAGCTGAATTAGGGTTAATTTTAAGTGCCTTTGTGAAATCGGCGGCAGCCCGTTGGCTATCTCCGAGTTCTAAACGAGCTAGACCTCGATTAATGTAAGCATCAGCGGAATTAGGATTGAAGTTGAGAACTTCGGTGAAATCAGCTACTGCTCCTCGAAGGTATCCTAGTTGCAAACGAGCTAGCCCTCGTACTTGAAGTCCCTCGGTATAAGCATTTTTAAAACGGGGAGAGTTTTCCAGTCGGCGTTGAGCTACTCCCCGATGGTAGTAAGCTTCTGCTAAATTTGGGTCGATTGAAAGAGCTTGATTAAAGTCCGCTATCGCTCCTCTTAAGTTACCACTGCTACTCTTGTATATCCCTCGTTGGAGCAAGTTTTCAGCAGTAACTAATTCTAACTGGGTTCTGAAAAGCGAACCAGTGTACCTTGAATGCTGTTGAGCTACGCTAGGAGCTGCAGGCATTAGAAACATAGCAGTCAAACCCACTAGAATAATGCTTGAGTAAACTTTTTTCCCTACTTCAGCAAAGAGATGATTGTGGAGCTTGCTACTAGGAAGCTGACCTTTGAATGCAATACTCATATGACCCTCCCTGGTGCGGTAAGTCTCCAGATATCAAGAAAAATCAGCCGACCCTTGCTTAACTTTTAATTTTTATTGATTATTAATAATGCATAGCCCTTGCTCGACCGATCGATGTCTCATTGGAAATTCCCCCACCCATTGCTTTTGAAAAAGCTATAATCAAATCGCCTTTCAAAATTCACTCCTTAACTTGAGTTATTGAGGAAGTATTTGTCTAGGCTTACTTTTATTCTAAACAAAAGGTTGACAATTTGTTAGCTCTTTTCGTGGGTATTTCTATGTAGTGGAAAATTTTCGATCGCTTTTTTATTAGTACCTATGTTCTTAGATCGAGAGATGGCTCAAATTGCTGATAATAATTCCTATGTAGTGGAAATGGAATAACAGTTTTATAAGCTTCCTAAAAATCCGTATAAGCAACAGCACCTTGTCGGCATACAGTGTTTCTTCAAATGTTTATTTTTAATAAGAAATTCCTCATAAAGTAGATAACCTATCCCACCAACCGATAAGTTAATGATAAGGACTTACTTATTAAAAATAGATTTATTCTCGGTAAAGAGTTTCATGATTTTTTAGCTGATTCTCTAGATCGATCGCCAATATAAAAGCCAACGCTTGGTGCGTTCTAACTCGTAGGAAACCTCCGAGGGAGTGCCCCGTAATTTCTCTATTCGCTCGATCGCTAACCATCAAAAAGTTTGGTCTAATTTCAGAGACTTCATCGAGAGGCAAGTAGGTACCGATCCAGTTATCAGTAACAACCAACCCGAATCATAAAGTTATCAGTGGCTGAATCCCTGGAGGGACAACCGACCAACAACAAACTGATTTTACCCATATACGTGAAGATGATAGGAGGCGAATATTTCTTTGTTCCAAGTCTCAGTTTTCTCAATACAATAGCTGATTGATTTGAAGATAAAAATAATTTTGACTTAACCAGACAAGCAAAAACACAATCAGTAAATAAATCATAAGTTTTTCTAGTGGAATACATAAAGGAATAAAATTCATGAATGTCAATACTAAGAACCTAGTCGTAATCTACGAACACGCCAATTATCAAGGAGAAAATCAAAGCTTAAGCGAAGGAAAATACAATCTCGCAGATATCAACATTGGTAACGATAAATTAAGTTCGATTAGGATTCCATATGGAATAAAAGTCACCTTATTTGAACACATAAACTTTCGAGGTCGAAGGAAAACTTTTACCACAAACACCAAATATGTAGGAGATGATTTTAACGATTTAACCTCATCATTAACAATAGAGAAGCAAAAGATCTGTACAGGTCATGGAAATATAGGTAATTGTGCCACAACTGCAGAAGAAAGAGAATTAGAATCTCCTTTTTCCCGTTTATTTGACAGATCCGATCTAACTTACAACGCACACGCTATCTCGCTTTTGGCTGGCGCTCTCGGCCCGATGCAAGAAAGCCCGACAAATAATTCGTTTAAACCTTCGATACAAGCAGGTTTCACCTTCCTCGGTCAATTTATCGACCACGACATGACTGAATTTAGGGTGCTTGACGAAGAAGGTAAATTTGTAGATAAAAATCCTACTATTGGAGTTAGACAAAGAGTAGCACCAGAAGAAAATCCTACATCTACTAATGGCAGAAGTAGTCGTCTGGATCTCGACTCTGTTTACGGGCTTTTTGGAGAAACCAATCCAGAACTTTTTGACGATAATGGCTTTTTTATTCTCGGAGACGCTCGACGAAGTAACGGAAAAGGCGAACGAGATATTCAAAGAAATACAGATTTCGGCGACGGTCGCCGAATAGCCGATCCGCGAAACGATGAGAATAAGATTATCGTGCAGTTGCATACTCTCTTCATGCGTCTGCATAATAAAATTCATGCCAATAATGGCGGAGACATAAAAAGTCCTGGCTTTACCGAGAGCAAAAAAACAGTACAACAGATATATCGTCAGATCGTATTCTGCGATTATTTACCTCGTATCGTTACCACCAAAGTTATCAATAACGTCAAACAAGCAATCAAGGAGGGTAAAAGTTTTTATCAGCAAATGAACCGTGAAGTAAACCGAGCTCTAGAAAGCGAGAAACCTTTAGTAGCAATGCCAGTAGAGTTTGCTCACGCTGTTTTTCGATTGGGTCATTCTCAATTGCTGGATTTCTATCGACTTAACACAAACAATGTCTTTCCTTTATTTGCCACTTCACTGACAGGACAACAAACTGACCTGCGAGGTAACGAACAAATTACAGAAGAAACACAAATCGATTGGTCCTTTTTCTTTGGAGAAAGGGCACAACTGGGAAGACCTTTAGATACGAAACTGCCTCCATCTGTATTTCGTTTACCCCCTCCAGCGATTACCGAACCCCCTATTTCTTTAGCCGAACGCAACATTTTGAGGGGAATTGATTTTGGCTTGCCTGGCGGTCAAGAAGTTGCCGTAAGTTTGCGTCAGCTTTACGGTCAAATTGAGCTAGTACCACCACAATTCCTCGGTATTCCCAAAGATATTTCAGAAATAGAGCCTAGTTTAGAGGTCAATACTCCCCTGTGGTATTACATTCTTAAAGAGGCAGAAGTTTTAAACCTTCAAAACTCTCAACTAGGTGAAGTTGGAGGGTATATAGTAGCAGAAACTATTCTCGGTTCTCTTGCTGAATCTGGTTTTGAATTTAATATTAGTTGCCCTAACTCTCTCGAAAAATCAGCAAATATTAACAACCCAAAAGAAATTTTTTCGCTAGTAAATTTGTTGAGTTTTTTAGGAGAGATTAATTGAATACTTAGCAAGTCTCGCTCGATCTCCTGACCGAGGCTGTTGCCTGGAAGGGAAGAGAGAAAGGGGAACAGAAAATACCTTTTCCCTGTTCCCCTTAACTCTAAGCTTTTTTGAAGATACGATTAGTAATTACCAGGATTTCATATAAAATTATAAGTTAAGTACCTGGACAAAAATTATACAATTGATTTATTAAAAAAAATGTTTTTTGCTTGACAAAGTAACTTGTTATTACGAAAATTAATAATAAGAAAGTAACAATAAAACTATCAAATTCACTGCTATTCAAAAAATTTCAGAATATTACCTCATTAAAGAATAAATATCTCCAGGTTGCAAATTTTTTGTTAATAACAGAGAATGTTGATTTTCAATAGGTCTGACTCCAGCACTCAATAGCACGCGCTGTCTTTTTTCTAATAGGGTAAATTGGGTCTAGTTAGCTTAGAATTTTGTCAATTAAATTAATTTACCTGTCAACGAAAAATTTACACCTAGCAATATTTTGCTTGCCAACATAAATATAAATATGAAGGAAAAATAGTGATGAGCTTAATCGACGATGTAAAGGCAATATGTGACCGACTTGCACCCCTAGGGTGGAGAAATTTACTGTTAACTGTAACTAACAATGAACTTGACATTTTGCAGCCAACGAGTGATGCCTTAAAAGCTGCTTTGACTAACCCTCTTAAGACGATCGATCGCTCGACGAGAGGGTTTGAGGATTTTCATCCTAATGGGGAACAGGCGATCGCAGGTGGTAGTCCTGCCAAAAGTCTGCTTTATCACGCTTTGGCATCCCCGAATGTTCGCCCAACTGCATCGGGAACTTCATCCTCGACAGCAACAGATTATGCGACCCTTGCAGAACTCGATACGATCGAAAATTTTATTTATAGCCTAGTTGCGGATCGAGAGGATCTAGAGAATACTTTTGTGGCTGTGTTTGCTTATCAGTATCGCGTCGCTAGTCGTACCTCACATCTGAGGCATGCCGATCTTGCCTACTCTCGCACTGGTGTGGCACGGGTTGGTACAACACAATATTACTACGACCCTTCGCGGCGCAGTTTTTGGGTTATTCCTGAAGGTGGTGAAGATGCTCTCCCAGTGCTGCCTGCGCGCTACGGTGTTTTTCTTGCTCGTAAAGCTAAACCAGGAGCTGCTGGCTCTGTTCAAGGAGGTCATAGCGGCAATGCCGACGATGATTTTTTCTTTCCGGTGCATAAATTATTTGTTGGAAGAGAATGTTTGCAGGGCCAAAACCTAGACATTAACTTTCTCGAATTCCATCGCAATGAAAAACTCCGAATGACACATACGCTTTCAGTATCTGATGGCGGTATTCCTGTGCCCTCTGGTTTCGACATTTCTAAAATTCCATACGTTCGGGATTCTAATAACGGCGGTAATTTAGTATCTTTGCAAACGATAGGATCTTCTGTCCTGATTGTGCCGAAACCTGGAGCTAATTTGGTTCGTACGGTGGCACAGAAAAATACAGTCTCGAATACCGAGCAATTAGTTTATTTTGTTGTTCCACAAACACGCAGTATTCGAGGGCGCTCAACTCGCTACAGGGAATCAACTTTAGAAATTCCTGCATTTGAGTCCAATCCAGGTGAATTTGGCGATCGTCTTGCTCCCGAATACGTGAATATCCGGCACGAAGTTGACCCCAACGGACCAGCCACTCAAACCCCAAAAGATTTGAACAATTTAAGCAAGGATGATTTTGAGAATGCGATGCGCAAAGGGGGATATGCAGCAGCGCATTTCACTGATGATTCCTGTGATGGATGCCTTGAAGCTGTTGTAACTGGTCTTACGATGGATGTTGTTGGCAATGTTTCGGCCTTTTCATTAATTACCGCACCAGATTTCTTCCCACTTGCCGACCAGTTCGAGGTAGAAACTGACCCAACAATCATACGAGTAGAACCTCTCTCTAAAGGAAGATTGCCTGTAAACTCTTCTCTCCCTCGCCCCAGCGCTCCAATGTCATTTGCTTTCGATCGAAGTGACAAAACAGTCACAGCAATTGTAGGCGCCTTTGCAGTCGGGGCACCAGTTTCAATCGCTGGATTCCCTAATCGTGCGATTAGCTTCTTGCCCGATGCGGCCTCTAATGTCTTTGCTCCTGGCTGGGATACTTCCCGAAGTCGCGACGCACTAGGAGCGTTTCTCACCAGTTCAGGCCTTGGGTCGCCATTCCCAGAAGACGCTAAACTTTGTGCAGCACTGGCCTCTTTCTGGCCAGCAGTTGCGCCAGATAACGGACGAACCTTTGGGAACGAAAACTCTTCTGGTAACAGAGGCTTGGGCAATCAGCTCCCGATGCTCGATAAAGAACTCGGGTTTCATCCCGATCACGCACGGGTAAAATCCGGTGAATTGAGCTCCTATCGTGGATGGGACGGAGAATTTGGCCCCTTCTTTGAAGAGGTCGGCACAACGCTTCATGTGAACTATGTCGCCATTGAACGCTCAGATTATGTGAGCCAAGCATTAGCTGGGCATATTCGGGTGTCTCTTACTGCCGAAGTGCAAAGTGAAGAGCTAATAGCTCGCAATCAGGCTCTTGAAACTTGTCAGAGTATTTTGGGTGTGGGACTTTCAGGGGAATGTCTGGTTGTGTTTCGCGAGGTTAACGACTGGGCTTCATTTGGTCGTGGCGTTCCCCAGTTGAATGGCGGAGGCTACTTGTTGGAATTTGCCGAACTAACAGGTGAGCGAAAACCGACTTCAGAAATCGTGCGTGTACGCAAAAAAGTGCAAAAGCAGCACATTTGTCAGGTTGGTACCAATGGTATTGCCTACAAAAATGGGGATGCGGCTTTTACTTTTCATCCGTTCTGATTTATGTTGGCGATTTCTTTAAGGTAACTGGCCGTGGAAAAAGTAGATATCATAGTCCTTGGAGCAGGTCCCGCTGGTTGTGCTGCCTCGATTCGTTGTCGTCAAGCTGGTTTAAGCGTCGTTATGTTCGACGCTAATTCTGAGCCAAAAATATCTCCTGGAGAAACATTGCATCCAGGAGTTGAACCATTACTGAAGCAATTGGGTGTTTTTGACCAAATTCTTCAAGCGGGTTTCCGAAGGCATCGTGGAATCTGGCTGAAACGCGGCGATCTAAGTCAATTTTTGCCTTATGGTGAAGATATAAACGGTCCTTGGTTGGGGTTTCAAGCAGAGCGAAGAACGCTACATCGAATTCTCCAGCAGGCTGCCGTTGATTTAGAGGTAAGGCTAATTCGGAAAACTCGCCCTGAAGCAGTTATTCTCGAAGAGAATCGAGTGACAGGAGTAATGGTTGATGGCAATTACTTCCATGCCACTTGGACAGTTGATGCTACAGGGCGTTCTGCATGGCTAGCACGAGAGTTAAAACTGCCAGCAATTATATGCTCTCCGCCCCTTGGCGTTCGATTTGGGTGGCGCAACGAAGAAATTGCTGGTTTTGAGGGTCAACCCTCCTTGGCTTTTCGCTTTGATGGATGGGACTGGCAAGCACCCTTAGCAGGAAATCAAACCGCTTGGGTCGAACTGCGAATCGGGGAATTGGGAGAGGGATCTCCTGGGGGGGTTAATTTGACCTGGCAATGGCGCTCGGAGTGCGCAGGTCCTGGTTTTTTCCTGCTTGGGGATGCAGCTGCAACACTAGATCCTTCCTCGTCCCATGGGGTACTTACCGCTCTAATGAGCGGAATCTTCTTTGGCCATCTTGTGGAAAATTACCACCGCAAAGGGGTCAATGAGGCAGTTATTATCGAAGTATATCGAAAATGGTTGTACTTGCAGTTTGAACAAGATCGAAGACGCTTGCGTCAGCACTACGCAAATTCACCAGCAGGTCAACGTTTTATTAACCAGAGTTCATATTAGGACGGGATTCGACGACAGCTTTTGAAAATAACTCAGCTAGTACAGTTTTAAAAGAGTCGAATTAGCGATCGTTATATTTACGAGTACTTATTACTGAAAATATTTCAGTAATTTAACGAATGACTGTGATGATAAACGAGGGGCAAAATTGAATTAATACTACATAAGATCGAGAGCTATGGAACAACAAGATAATTTTACCGAAATTCTTTTCTGGATATTGGGTGCATTTGCTATCCCCATTTTTATCGCCGGTTTTTACCATCTTAACAACTTAATTTCTATTTATATTTAGAATTAAGCTTGAGAAAGTTTTACCATAAGTGAGGTTATTTGTATAGCTCCTATAACAAACTATAAAAGTAATCCTCACTTCGACTACCTGTTTGGCAACGGTGACAACTATAACTAATTTAAAAGTCTATACTTTTTCAGACCTTTTTTCTATACTTATTAGACTTTTTTTTCACCGATAAATTTTTTAAATAGGTCGAGAGTAAAAGCAAGAAGATATATAGCGATCGGTAAATTGTCAAAATAAGAGTGAAGATAGACCAGGTATTTTGTATTGATGGAATAACTTTAATGGTTTTTTATATTCCTAGAGCTGGTTGGGAATGCTAGTGTTTTAATAGTCAGGGATAAGTCGATCGACATCTTGGTACTTTTTGTCGTCCGAAAAAAGCTAGTGAAGTTGGTCGAGAATGGGTTGAAGCGATCTCCAAGGGAGCGATCGTGCGCGTACTCAGTCAATCAGCAATAGTACTTACAAAAACTTAAGCATTTCTAGATAAAAAAGTCAAAATTTTGATATTTGTAAAGGAAACTGCTCCCAAGACCAAAAAGACAATAAGTATTTCTCTGTAGTTAGGAAAAGTCTTCGTACTTTCTTGAGATTGAATTTGAAGATTTTTTTGAACATTTTCTGCTTTAACAGGTAAGATAAATGAACTAGTTAATATTGTTAGCCCAGTTAGAGTGAGAATTAAAGATTTAGTTATTTGTTTAGACATTTCCTTTCTCTAAAAGTCTCAATATCTTATTATTGCTTCTTAAAGGAGTTTTGTAAGTAAGAAAAAGTATGAAAAAGTATAGACAAAAGTATGAAAAACTATGTGCGAGACCTAAGTAGATCTGGTGGCGATCGCCATCATATTTTAACACGATCGCTACTTACTCCGATCTCAATTTCCTTAAAATAGTGAACCTGTTTGGTTGAAACTTTAGGTCACTTTGCTGCTGTGCGTGTTAACCATACTCTGTCCCTTAACTTTGCCGAACGGGAATAACTGAAATCACATCATTAGAACTCTTGCAAAAGTATCGATCGATCTATAAACAAGTATTCACGATATATCTATATTACTTAGTTTTTCTGAAGTTAATGATACTTATTTAGACAAATAAGTAAAAATATACATTTTATCATTATTCTATTGCTATATGTAAAATTTGGTCATTAAATAGTGATCGGATTCACCGTACCAGAGCGCGATCGCTATTTTATAATTAAATAATCTTCTTTTTCTAACTTAATTCCAGAACATAAATGTGAATTATATGTTTGGTTAATAGATAGTGGTTTGCCTCATGAAGTGGCTATTAGATTACGAGAACTAATTACATTTACCCAAAAAATTGGCAGTAAAGTATTTGCTGTTGGCAAAATAATTCTGCTGAAAATTATTGAATTTGTCAAAGTACATCCTCGGTTAGTTA
Source organism: Prochloraceae cyanobacterium (assembly GCA_030065755.1). Lineage (GTDB taxonomy): Bacteria > Cyanobacteriota > Cyanobacteriia > Cyanobacteriales > JASJDA01 > JASJDA01. The sequence continues at coordinate 18,806 of JASJDA010000007.1, forward strand.
CAGGTATTGGTTTAGGAGTTGCTATAGGAGCTGCCGTACAATTTTTAGTAAATACTGTTCCATTTATAGGACTAATTTTAGCACCATTAGCAGGAGCATTAACCGCAGCTTTTGGGATAGTGATTTTTGGGATAGCTGGACACAGATTAGACAAACGCGATCGAGGAAAGGAACTATCTAGCGGAATTATAGGAATTGCTGAGGACATTGTGGAAATAGCCCAGGCTTTTTTTGAATTTATTGCTGATGTTTTCAATACTGTTTTTAAATACCTTATAACAGCTTCAAATCATTTAATTAATTAATATCTGGAGTAGTTACTACTATGTCGGAAAAGAAAACTGTAACTAAAGAAAAAATTCTCAAAGCAATAGAGGCATTAGAAAAAAATCCTGTTGATAAGGTAGGAATTTTGGCTGATATTGGAATTGGTGTTGTCGGAGCTGCTGGTGCTGGTGCTGCTGTTTTTGCTTTTGGAGGTACATCGATTTTGTTTGGATTGATAACAGTAGCACCGCCAGTGGGATTAGTAGTTGGAGGTGCAGCTTTAGGTGCTGCTGCACTTGTAGGGGCAAAAAAAATATTATTTGACGGCACATTTACAGAAGGTAAAAAAGCAGAAATGCTCGAAAATTTAAAAGAGCAGTTACGAGGAATTGAAGCTAAAGAAAAAGCCTCTAAACTAAGCGATAATGATAAAACAAAATTCATCATATCCTTGAAAGAACCAGTAAAACTTAACCTAATTAATGCTGAGAAAGCTCAACAATTAATTGCTGCTGTAGAAAATGGGAAAATGTCAATACAAGACGCAATTAAGCTAGTAGAAGATTTGGTTGAATCTACCCCTTCAAAGAAGTAACAAGTATTACTCTCTAGATAAATCTAGTAATTTATAGGTAGCCATTCCTCGAGACGGGTTTGGCTACTTTTTCCATCCAGGGAACGATCGCCTCGTCGAAGTTAAGATTGTCAATATCTTAGAATTATCCGATAAATTGGACCATTATTTCAATATCGGCGCGATCGACTGGCTTGAAAGTAGTTTTTATTGGATACAATAATCTAGACTGACTTGGTCGAAAGCTACTTACACCTTATTCTGGAGTGACGAAATGAGCTTAGAGTCTTTATTCGCTCAAAGCGCACCTGCGGCGATCTCGTCTCTGACGAGGCACTTCGCGATCGCCGAAAATTCTTCGATCGAGCAAAGTTTAGAGCAATTTTTAATCGTTCTGTCCGTATCCTTAAGCGTTGCTACGATTTCCAAGATTTCTAGCTGGTTTCGCCAAATTCCTTACACCCTGTTGCTAGTAATTGTAGGTTTGTGCTTAGCATTCGTAGATATTCGACTGGTAAATCTCTCCCCAGAATTGATTCTAGAAATATTTCTCCCCCCGCTGTTATTTGAAGCAGCATGGAATATTCGTTGGCGAGATTTGCAAAAAAATTGGTTACCAGTGGTTCTATTTGCTGTGATCGGGGTAATTATTTCTGTGGTGGGAGTAGCTTTTTCCCTGAGTCAATTCACTTCCCTATCTCTGTCGATCGCTTTACTGGTAGGTGCTTCTCTTTCAGCAACAGATCCGGTTTCGGTGGTTGCTTTATTTAGAGAACTTGGCGCTAGCAAGCGCTTGACAATCTTAATGGAAGGAGAGAGTTTATTCAATGATGGAGTAGCGGTTGTAGCTTTTGTCTTGTTGGTAGGAATACCCTTGGGAACCCAAGATTTTTCGATTACTATAACTATTACTCGTTTCTTTGCTTTTGTCGGTATCGGTATTGCTACTGGTTGTCTAGTTGGTTTTGGTATTTCTTATCTAACCCAGCGCTTCGATTTACCTTTAGTCGAACAGTCACTCACTCTAGTTTCTGCTTACGGGACTTATCTAATTACTGAAGAATTAGGGGGGTCTGGGGTAATTGGAGTTGTGACCGTAGGAATAATTTTGGGCAATTTGGGTTCTCGCATTGGTATGAACCCTCGCACCAGGTTGCTAGTTTCTGAATTTTGGGATTTTTTGGCATTTTTTGTCAATTCGATCGTCTTCTTGTTGATTGGCGACCAAATTAGATTTTCTAGCTTAGCCAATAATATAAATCTGATTGTAGTGGCGATCGCCTCTGTAGTTGTGACTAGAGGAATTTCTATCTATCTTTTAGGGAATTTCAGTAACTTATTTACCGAGGCTAAAATAAGTTGGGAGGAACAAATTATTTTGTGGTGGGGTGGTTTAAGAGGTTCTGTTTCTATTGCTGTTGCTTTAAGCGTACCTGTTTTATTGCCAGGAAGACAAGAGATTATCGATACTGTCTTTGGGGTGGTATTGTTTACTTTGTTAGTTCAGGGTTTGACAACTAAGTGGTTTCTCACCAAACTCAATCTAATTGGCGACCAACCGCTGCGTCAGGAATATTCAGAATTATTGGCTCGCAGAATTGCGCTCAAACGAGTACTAGATTATCTTAGTAAATTAGACATGTCTCCAGATATAGATTCAGAGTTTTATCGCTACGAACAAGAATTGGTCAAAGGACAACTCGAAAGCGTAGAAGAGAAAATTCAAAAGCTACAACAGGAATATTCTCAGTTGCGATCGCTCGATATGGAACTGTTACGGGAACAACTTTTAGATATTGAAGCTGATACTTACGCTGAGTTGATACGTGGGGGACGTTTGAATAAAAATCTTTCTCCTCTCCTACAAGAAATCCTCGCCTCTGCATCAGAAAAATAGTAGTAAAAAAAAGGGATTAGGAATCGAACTTAACAGATCGAAATTCAACCTTGATTCTTCATCCCAGTCCAAGACGCAACTAACGAGAAAATTGGCTCGACTTGTTGGTGAAGACTATTTGCTGTGTCTGCGCTTTGACCGAGTTTGCTGATTTTCTTAGTCATTGCTTCGAGACTTAGTTTGATCTGCTCTAGATCGGGATCGGGTTCTTTTAATTCTTGTTTGACTGGGATCAAATAGGCGACAATCTTATTTTTCTCTTTCTCTGACAGTGGAGATGTAGCGATCGCTTCTTCTAAGAGTGCAATTAGTTGAATAACTTCAGAGAGCGAAAAGACTTTGTCTTGCGGAACATTTCGATCGATAATATTGGCACTTTTTAACTCTCTTTGGGAATAAAAACTAGAATCCTGTAATACTGTTCTCAGCATAGTGGATAGCTGCTTAATACGAGGGTCTTTTTCTGCGATCGATTTCTTGTATTCTTTGGACTCATCAGTTCTAATTTTGTTGTAGATTTCAAAATATTCTAAAGTTAATCTAGGATGGGCAACTTCTTCTGATGAGGATACTCTAAGCATTATCTTATCTTTTCCCAAGCGTTCTATTGATAAGATTTCTAGATTAGCTTCGGGGTTATTTTCTGCTAGGAGCTTAAAAGAGATAGCAATGGCATCGGGATCGACATTACTATTGTGATAAAAGTCGATACTATCAAATTGAGGTGAAATCCAGACAGTAAAATCCCCATTTTTAAATTCTTCTTCCCAATTAGGGGGTTGGCGACAAGGATTGAGATCTTTAATACTTGGCAAACGCATGAAGACGTATTGGCATTTAATTTCATCGAGTTTAGTATTAGCGGTAAGACTCCTTTTTTCGATCGTGGCTCCAGTTAAGATCGCTCCAGTTAAATCTGTTCCATCTAGTTCTGTTTGTATTAGCTTAGCTCCCGATAAATTGGCTTTTTGTAGATTAGCTTCTCTTAGATCGGCACCGATAAAACTAGCATTAGTTAAATTAGCTCCTTTTAGGTTAACTCCTCGTAAATTACAGAGATCGAAGTTTTGATTTTTTCCCTGACCGTAAACTAACAATTTCTGCACCCTAGGATTTTGAAGATAACTCGAACCAAGACGCACTCGATCTAGTAGATAAGTTCTTTTCCAACAGGTACGAATAACAGTTGCATATCTGATATCTGTACTTTTAAGCTTTGCTGCTGTAAAGTCAACATCAGTTAAGTCAGCACTGCGAAAGCTAGTTCCACCAATTGCAGCAAAAGCAATGGCTACTTTGCGAATTAAAGCATATTTTTCATTCCCGTTGAGAGCTTGCCATGCAATATAAGCGGTGAGAAAGGTTATAATCAAAGCTAAAATTTCAGTTTCAGCGATAGCAATAGCTCCAGCGATCGCAAATACTGCAGCAAAGGCTACTGCTCCGCTAATAGCTCCCGCTCCTGCAAAGACTCCGGCTCCAGTTCCTGCTACGACAAAAGCTCCTCCTACCGCTCCCGCTACGGCAAAAACAAAAGCTTCCGCAAAGGCAATAGAAAACACTCCCACTCCCACTACCGTTCCTGCTATGGCAAATACTATAGCTACAGTGAAAGCAAAAGCCACTAAACCTAGCCCAATCCCTTGGCGAATTGTCACAAAAAAGAAGATAATTAGTACTATTAGACTAACCCAGCCTGTAATCTGATCCTCTAAAGTTCTGGGTTCAAAGATTTGGGCAACCAAATAACCTGCCCGTGCTGAGAAAAACCCTGATATTAATGAGAGAAACCAAGAGCTTAAAACTAACAAAGTTGCCCAACGTCTTTCCAATCCAGCTACCGCTCTTTGAAAATTGGCATTCTTTAGATCGGCATTACTAAAATTAGCACTTCTGATATCGCAATCACTAAAATTGGCTTGTGCTAATTTTTCCCCTTTCAGATTTGCCCCTCTGAGATTGGGTTTGATGTCGGAATTTTCTTTACGCCAACGATTCCAAGTCTCAATTCCTTGCTTTAGAATTTTTAAATGCCGTCGGTTAGCCATAGCTTATGCCCTCGGAGTTTATTGATAAAAAATTATTAAAAGTCGAATGCGATCGGCGATCGGCGATCGCCTAAAACAAGCAAAGTTTAACCGGTCCTTGCGAATGGTCAAAGCTTAATTGCTATTCTCGCCAGTAAGTTCATATTTTTTTGACCAATATTTCTCAAACCGATCCTCCCAGAGACGGCGACATTCAAAGTACTGCAACTCTTGCCCTGACTTAATTCAGCACCAGTTATAATATTAATGTATATTTTAGGTTTTCTTCTTCTACAACTTTTGCATTCCCACTTTCTCAAAACTTTATTCCTAGATTTCTAGCGACAAACTCATTCATTTTGGGGATTAACTTTGAGTGGTTTTTAATTTTACGAGCTTTTTAGTATAAGGCTAATATTTGTTATATTAATTTCCTTCTCTCGATCGAGATTATAAAGATTTAATGAATTTACGATTGTTTATAATCAAATATTTTACGATATCTCAAGATGAAACTAGATGTGAGGACTCAATTCTGTAATCGCTCCTAATTTAGTAACTATATTGCAATTACTAATTGTCAATTGTCGAGTAACTTCTCCCCGAACAAAATTCTTGCTATGCTGCTTTCTGTTTTTTTAGTAATTTTAAACACTAGAGAGTTCGATCGCAACAGAAACACTTTGCAATTAGAACGAGCAAAATCGTTCTAGGGGTGAAAAAGATGCGTCTGAGAGTAGTATTGTTCATTATTCTTATATTGTTTTAATTTGAGAAAATAGTGACTAGTCTTTTTTTATGAGAATTACTCAGGATTACTATCTAATCGTTGATGTTGAAGCCACCTGTGCTAATGACAATTCTATTCCTCGTCAAAGAATGGAAATTATTGAAATTGGAGCTGTAATACTTAACTCAAAAACTCTTCAATTAGAAAGTGAGTATCAGAGCTTTATTAAGCCTATATTGCATCCTCTACTAACTGAGTTTTGTAAGTCTCTTACCTCTATCTCGCAGCAAGACGTTGAAGTTGCTCCTCTTTTCCCAGACGCTCTAAAAGAATTCCAGTCTTGGTTTTACCCTTTTGGGAGCTATATCTTCTGTTCTTGGGGAGACTACGATCGAAATCAATTTAAGCAGGATTGTACCCTACATGGTGTTGGCTATCCATTTCCAGGAGGACATCTAAATCTCAAGAAAGCATTTTCTGTAGCTACAGGGTCTAAAAAGAAATTTGGAATGACTGGGGCTTTGGAGAAACTGGGTATTGAGCTTGAAGGGGTACACCACCGAGGTATAGATGACGCTAAGAACATTGCCCGTATTGTTCGAGCAATTTTATCGTCTTAGCCACGGTCTACGATCGACCCATCCGCGCTTTTTGGTCTAGTAATGAAATAAAATTATTAAAAAATATTACGACTAGATCTCAATGAATTTGTTTGTTTGGTTTCTTGCAATTCTCCTGACCCTAGTGACTTTGGGCATTATCTTCTATTTCATTACGGCTCGTCGTTACCAATCCTCTGATTCTGTAGCAAATTCTTACGACCAATGGACTGATGACGGTATTTTAGAATACTACTGGGGCGAACACATACACTTAGGTCATTATGGTTCCCCACCACAACGAAAAGATTTTATCGCTGCCAAAATTGACTTCGTGCATGAAATGGTTAAATGGGGGGAGCTAGATAAATTACCTCGCGGTACCACCGTTTTAGATGTTGGCTGTGGAATTGGAGGAAGCAGCCGCATTTTAGCCCAAGATTACGGTTTTGCCGTCACAGGTGTTACCATCAGCCCCCAACAAGTCCAACGAGCCCAGGAGTTAACTCCTGAAGGACTTGACGCCAAGTTTGAGGTGGATGATGCGATGAAACTTTCTTTCCCAGATGCTAGTTTTGACGTGGTTTGGTCAATTGAAGCTGGTCCCCACATGCCAGATAAAGCCGTTTTTGCTCGCGAGTTGATGAGAGTAATTAAACCTGGTGGAGTGCTGGTTGTAGCTGATTGGAATCAAAGGGACGATCGCCAAAAACCCCTCAATTTTTGGGAAAAACCAGTCATGCGACAACTATTAGATCAGTGGTCTCATCCTGCTTTTGCCAGCATCGAACAATTCTCCGAACTTTTAGCCGAGACAGGATTTGTTGAGGGAGAAGTAACAACTGCTGACTGGACGAAAGAAACCCTACCGTCTTGGATAGATACCATTTGGCAGGGAGTAATTCGACCCCAGGGATGGTTGCGTTTTGGTCTATCTGGTTTCATTAAATCGGTGCGAGAAGTACCGACCATACTTCTAATGCGTTTGGGATTCGGCACGGGTCTTTGCCGATTCGGCATGTTCCGCGCAGTAAGAGGTAATTCAGTGCCAGAATCGACAGAAACAGTTGCTAGCGAAGTAATCCTAAACAAGTAAGGATGAATTGCGATCGGGTCGAGAAATTATCGCCTTTAGGTAATAATTTCTCCCCGTCACGTGTAGCATTCGATGAAGAGAATCGATCTTAAAAGGTCAAGAATCTTTACTAATAGGTTTAATAGGTTCGCGACCGTAAAGATAGATTAGATATTTGAGATGACCGCTTACGTCCTGATTAAAAGCTTCCGAGCGACAGCGCCAACTCCAATTACCTTCAGCCGTACCTGGTTGATTCATTTTCGCATTGCCACCTAAACCGAGGACATCTTGAAAAGGAAATACGGCTAAATTAGCTACAGAACCCAAAGCTAGGCGAATCAGACTCCAATGAATTCCATCAGGACATACACAACCTAAATAATCCGTTACCCTGGCTTGTTCTTCGGGCGATCGCTCGTAAAACCAACCCACCGTTGTATTGTTGTCGTGAGTACCTGTATAAACTACGCAGTTACGATTGACGTAATTGTAGGGTAAAAAAGGATTAGCGCGATCGCTATCAAAGGCAAACTGCAGGATTTTCATCCCTGGGAATTTAAATTTGTCTCGCAAAGCTTCTACTTCTGGGGTTATTACCCCCAAATCTTCCGCTACGATCGGCAGGTCGTCCCCTAACTTTTCTTTGAGAATTGTAAAGAAAGCTTCTCCTGGGGCTTCGATCCATTCCCCATTCATTGCTGTTTCTTCTCCTTCGGGGACTCCCCAAAAAGATTCAAAGGCTCTAAAGTGGTCGATGCGCATTATATCTACATATTCGAGCATTCCTTCAATGCGCTTTATCCACCATTGAAATTTAGTTTTCTTGAGTTTTTTCCAATCGTAAACGGGATTGCCCCAAAGCTGACCTGTTTCGCTGAAATAGTCTGGGGGAACCCCCGCCATTAATGCGGGTTCTCCAGTTTTAGGATCGAGGCGAAATATATCTCGATGGGACCAAACATCTACGCTATCGTGAGCGACGTAGATGGGAATATCGCCGAATATTTTAATTCCCAGTTCGTTAGCATATTTTTTCAGTTTCGTCCACTGACGAAAAAATTCATACTGAAGAAATTTATGAAATAAAATCCGATCGCTGAGGCGATCGCTCCACTGTTCGATCGCTTTAGATTTTCGTGTAGCGATCTCTTCATCCCATTTATGCCAGCTTGCACCGTTCTGGTCTTCTTTTATTGCCATAAATAAGGCATAGTCGTCTAACCAATAGGTGTGGCGATCGCAAAATTCTTTAAATTCTTTTTGTTTTTTCTTTGTTGCTTGGGCTTTAAAATTCTCGAAAGCTACTTTGAGTAGAGGTATTTTAGTTTGAATTACTAAATCGTAGTCTACGCGATCGAGAGGAAAGTCTGGTAAGTTGTCTAAGTCGTGTTGTGCGAGTAACTCATCTTCAAGCAGTTTTTCTGGACTAATCAGCAAAGGATTACCTGCTAGAGCTGAATATGATAGATATGGCGAGTTACCGTAGCCTGTAGGCCCTAAAGGTAATATTTGCCAAACCTGCTGATAGCTTTCGGACAAAAAATCAATAAAGTGATAAGCTTCTTTACCTAAGTCTCCAATGCCAAACCTACTTGGTAAAGATGTTGGATGTAGTAATATACCACTCGATCGATTGCGAAACATAGGCTTTGTTCCTTTGTCATTATTTGTCCGTAAGAGTTTAGGCAGCTGCCAACTCTCTTTTTAATAGCTTACAGTTAATTGCCACGGGGAAGGGTAGAAGGGGAAAGGGGGAAAGGAAATAAAAAATCCCAATCGGGATTTGGCTGTCACCAGATTGTTACCTAAAACTGGTTAAATAGACTATAGAAGCATAGAACCCAATCCTGAAAGGTCGCCTCGTGCAGGCGACACTTTTTTTTTATCTTCTTCCCGCCATAAGGCTTCAAGTCAATCTAAGACTACCTACACTGCAACTGTAGAGTTGGGGGACTTTTTATCCCAGGGATAACTGATAACTGATAACTGATGACTGTTAAAGCTTCAATGAACCTAACAAAGAGTTTACTCTAGAGATCAACTCAGGTGTAGAAAAGCCTTTAGTAAGATAATCTGTGGCACCTAAGCGACTCGCCTCTTTACCCCACTCCTCTGAGAGTCGGGAAGAAATAACCAAAATGGGAATATTTATTCCTGTCTCTCGACAATGAGAGATAAGAGAGAAGCCGTCCATATTTGGCATCTCAATATCAGTAATTATCAAGTCCGGACGAGGATTTGTTTGCAGCCAATTCCACGCTTCCATTCCGTCATTAAAAGTACGAATGATATAGCCATAAGCAGCGAGACTTGCTTCGATCCTCCGGCGCACGAGGGCAGCGTCGTCTATAACTAGAATAGTTCGCTCGTGCGGATTTTTTTCTTGGTTAGGTTCTGACGATCGAACCTTAACCTCAGTTTTACAGGGACTGTCCAACAAACGTTCTGCTAGGATGGTAGCCTCTAAAACTGGAATTAAAGAACCATCCGCTATTAAGCTAACACCCATTAACCCTTCTGGAGAAATCAGCGGTTCTGGTATTGGTTTGACGAGTAGATCTGATTGCTCTAACAATTCGTCAGCCATGAGCCAAACACCTTTTTGCGAGTCTTTAGGAGAGCGAATATACAGGCAAATAGCTGTTTCGTCTAACAGGCGACCTCTAGAGCTTGGGTAGAAATATTCTATTAAATCGTAACCTGGAACTGAATTCGTTTCAGCTTCAATTATCCAGGAGTATAAATAATTAGATTCTTTTATCTGAGTTGTCTTGAGTTTATCTAATATAGTAGCGGTGGCAATTTCTTCTGTGGGTATAGCCAAAGTGCGATCGGCAGTTTTGAGCAATAAGCACGGGACTAATAGGTGAGGAACTGGAAAGTTAAATCGAAAAGTAGTTCCTTTACCAACAGAAGTATTGAGGCTAATTTTCCCTCCTAAACAAGCAACGCGATTGGCAACCACGTCCATACCGACACCTCGCCCAGATATATCGCTTACTTGAGATTGGCTACTGAACCCTGGTTGACAAATTACCGCTAATAGTTGTTCAGAAGTTTGAGTTTTGGTTAGTGGCAATCCCATGGTTTTGGCTTTAGCTTCAATTGAGCTGGGGTCAATTCCCCCACCATCATCTTGCAGGTCTAGCGTGTAATAATTGCCTCGGCGTTTGAGAGAGAGATTAATAGTACCTCGTTCTGGCTTACCTTTAGCAATTCTTTCCTCAGCAGATTCCAAGCCGTGATCGTAAGCATTGCGAATTAAGTGGAGTAATGCTGGTTCCAAAGTTCTAGCTACTCCCACTTCCAGTTCAATTTTTTCTCCTTTAACGACTAATTGAGCTGGTTTACCGTAACGGTTAGTTAAATCTCGCAAGATTGCTTTAGCTCGAAAAGTTAAATTTCGGAAAGGAACCAGGCGACTATCTTCAACAGTTTGTTGCAATCTGAGGACGTTGGTCTCTAGATTTTGTAAACTCTCAGTAGTTTGTTTTGCTGTTTTTTCTGCTTCTGCTCCCAATTCTGCCAAACGCAAATTCATCTCTAATAGACGATTTACGATCGTGTAACCCTGGCGATAGCGTTCTGGAGTTGGACCAGATTCATCTAGGGAATTGCTGTCAAAGTTGTTTAACAAAGCGTAATCATCTTGCAGTTGCCGCAACCGAGTGATTTGCTCTACTCCTTCTCTGGCTATGTCAACTAGTTGAGTTAAGTAACTCTGTATATTTTGATAAAAGCTTTGGGTAGTGCGAGTATTTAGTAGAGTTTCAATTAGATATTTAGCAGAGAGATCTAGTCGTTCTAGAGGAACTGGAATCTGTATATTTTCTATATAGGTGTTTTTATTTGGCTGTTTCGCCTCGATCGCAGATGAGGATTGCTCGACCTTTTTAGAAACAGAGGTCTTCTCTATCTCTTTTTTGGGTTGCTCTAGTTTAACTTCTGCAGGCGGATTGATTTGCTCTAATAGTTCTCCGGCTAAATTTATGTCATCTAATTCTAAAGAAGTAGAGGGACTGATTTGGTCTAATAGTTCTCCAGCTATATTTATGTCATCTAATTCTAGAGAGATGGTGTTTTCTTGAGTTAACTCGGCAGCTTCATCGAAATCGAGGGAATTTATCGCATCTAATTCTAGAGAGATGGTGTTTTCTTGAGTTAACTTAGCAGCTTCATCGAAATCGAGAGAATTTATCGCATCTAACTCTAAAGAGATAGTATTTGCTTGAGTTAACTCGGCAGCTTCATCAAAATCGAGGGAATTTATCGCATCTAATTCTAAAGAAATGGTATTGTCTTGAGTTAATTCGGCAGCTTTATCAAAACTGTCATCTTCTATTGAATCGAATTCGTCTAGCAAATCAAAAGCTAGAGTCAGATTGCTTTGTTCTTTTTCTACTCGCTCAGTCGAAATAAGTCCGTCTTTTGTATCTCGATGGAGACTAGCAGATGAAAGTTCGACACTCGACCAGTCAAAATCTATAGATTTCCCACCTTGTTTGGCACAGTTTTTGAGAGCATCAAATAAAACAAACCAGCCCGATCGCCAAAACTCATTTTCTTTGCGAGTAAATAAGATCTTGCTCTTAGCTAAGAGTTCGAGCCATCCAGAGGCGAACTCTAAATCTTGGCCAATTTGCTGCAATTGTCTCACGAGTTGTCGAGCTAGATCCACTGTGGAAGATTGCACGGTACCTGTTGCAGGCAATTTTTCTATTGCCATCTCCAGGTCTAGTATTACTAGATCGAAACCGTGTTCGACAAATTCATGCTGCAGCCTTTGCTGCTCATTTGCTTCTGGAAAGTAATTATTTTGAATTTGTTCGTGTAATACTCGGATTCTTTGAACTGTTGGAGCGGCTGTCGTGTTTTCCTCTTCTGGGAGAGAAATAGTACTCGCTAAAAGTTCTCCTGCTTCGAGTAACATCTGTTGTAGCTGGCAGTCTTCTAGGGGAGGTGCTGGATCTAGATAGCGTAAATCTGAAAGTAGATCTTCGAGTACAGTTGCTACCTGTAAAATAGCTTCTGCACCAACTGTAACCGCTCCTCCTTTAATAGTATGGATAGAACGATAGATAGCTTGAATATCTGTCTTCCACGAAGGTGCTTTCAGCGCTTCTACTATGTCTAAATAGGTTTGTAGATACTTCTGCGTATCTACCTCAAACATACTCCGCAGCTCTTGCTGCAGTTGGGCTTCAACCAGATCCGAGTTATTGGTTGGTTCCTCTGCTTCAGGATATGGAATAGCTTCGCTTGCAGACATTGCTTTCTCTATCTAATCAAATAACTTAGGGGACATTTTTTGCTCTCAGCAAACTAATATTTATTATTTATTTTCTTTTGTAGCTTCGTCAGCGTATTCAGCTTCTGCAGATAAAACTTTGAAGAATTCTATCGATTCTAATAGATTGCTCGCCATTTCTCCCATGGAACTCGATTGCGATCGAGTGATAGAGCTTTGATGCTCTGTTTTTTTTGCCACCGCAGCAATTGCGGATATAGATTGCAAAGTTGTTTGAGCCGCTTTAGCGATCGCGCTACTGGATGTAGTCACTTGTTGTGCTACCTGAGCCACTCGTTCGGTAACTGAATCTATCTGGTCGAAAGCCTGACGAGAGCTATCTACTCCTTGCGTGAAATCGTTTACTAGTCTAGTAATTTCTCGAACATCTCGATTGAGTCCAGAACCTACGGTTTGAATGCGATCCGATCTTTGTTTTAGTACTATCAAACTTTGATTAGTTTGGACTGCTAGGTCGCTGACTTGTTTAGCTAATACTTCAAATTCGCGAGTAACGCTGGCAAATTGTTCTGGATCTTGTTGCCCAGAGGCGCGAGATGCCAGCATAGAGGCATTTAAAGCTAGTACGCGGGTTTGAGCTGCTAAACGTTTCTGGTCTTTGGTGAACTGAGCCGCTTGTTGGATAAAATCTATTAAGGTTTCAGTTCTTTTAACTATTTGTTCTGTTCCTTCTTGAAGGGTAGCCATACCAATATTCATGCTTGCTAGTTCTTTTTGACCCCCTGCAACTGCTTTTTGTGCTTTTTGTACTGCTTCATCTGCTGCCAATGCTTGCTCTGCGGCATCTTGAGATAAGTTGTTGACGTATGCCATCAGAGACTGTACTTCGCCTACTGACTCGGTTTGTTCTTGTGCTTGGCTGGCAGTTGCCACTGCTGCGTTTTCTAATTCTTGTGCTTTCTGACTGACTTCTTTAGCCGTAGAGAGTACTTCATATATCGCAGTAGCAAATTTTTCGATCGAGCGGTTTAAACTGTCAGCCACTACACCGGTAATTCTTTCGTTAACCTCAGCCTTTACGGTTAAATCTCCAGCTTCCAAAGTGGATACTGTATCTAGAATATAACTGACGTCTTCTTCTAAAATATCTGTTTCTTTGGCAATGCGCTCGTTTTTTTGCTGTAACTCTATGGCCTTTTCTTGCAAGTCTCCCAGAAGTTGCTGAATTTTGTCTGCCATTCTGTTTATATTGGCATTCAAAATTCCCACTTCGTTAGAGCTTTCAATAGGTAAGCGAATGTCTAAATCTCCTTGTCCGATTTTTTCTACTGCAACTGCTGCCTTTTGTATTGGTTCTATGGCTCGGTTAGCAAGTACTGCAGCAATTATACCTACCACAATAGCTACAGATAAACTACCTCCAATCAAGGTGTAGGCAAGTCGAAACTGAATCATATAAGCATCTCTTACACCAGTGAGCAAAAAGCCGTCCCACTCGAGATTGGGAAATCCTCGATCGGGCTGTAAAGCTGCATAACCTGCTAAAACGTTTCGCTTTTCCAACGACTCGTAAGTCTCTACCACTCTATTTTGTCTAGTCGCTCGCAGTTCTGGGAAGATTTGCAAGTGTTTTTCTGCCTTGTCCCCTGGTCCAGCTTTGTCATTAGTAACAAAAACTATGCCAGCTTTATCTACTAGGTGATAGGTGATGGATGTTTTAGAGCCAAATTCTCTAAGTACTTCTTCAAACTTGCTTGCAGGCATTCTCGCTCTTACTATGCCAATAATTTTGCTAGTAATTGAGTCGCGAACTGGACTGGCAAAGTAAATAACTTGTTCGTTGGTTGTTATATCGGTCTTGGGCTGGGAAATATAAGGCTTTCCTGACTGCAGCACTTGTTGAAAGTAGCTTTGCTCCTTGTGATTTTGGGCGATCGTTCCCTGAGAAGATATCAGCTCATTCCCATCTAAATCTATAAAAGCAATACTATCGTAATACTCGTATATTTGAATATATTCTGTCAATTCCCTAGCTTGCTGAGCTGCAGAAGTAACTTTTCTGACGTTTGGATCTTTAAAAATAGATAGGTTAGATAGAACTTGAATTTCTTTGTAACGTTCGAGGGTGAATGCCTCGACTTTTTCCATCATTAAACTGATGTCAAGTTTTTTTCTTTCTTTTATTTCGTTTTCGACTATTGTGTCTGCCGACCAGTAAGCAATTCCTCCAATTGCCATTACGGGTATGGTTCCGATTGCTACTGCAAAGAGGGTAGCTTTTATTCTCAGACCAAATCTGTCTCGTTTGCGAAGTTTTTCTGGTAAAGAACTAAAACCAGAATCTGTCCCAGTTGGGGGGGTAATTTTCTCGCGATCGGATGATGGTTTTGGCTTTGGGGAAAATACTGTGGGCATGGTATGAAGTTACTGATAATAATTAATTTCAAACTACTAAACATATTAAAAGAGCCTTAGTTTTGAGATATGGATGTATCTGGCTCGGAAACACTTGTTTCTGTATTGTTATTTTCTGTATACTCTATCGAATCTGGTTCTAATAATTCTTGTAAAGGTAGTTCTGGTAGGCTGAAAAAATCAATGGTTTTCAGCATCTGATCCGATAGACTGTCCACAGTTTCCGATCGGCTTTGGCTATTTACGGTCAGTTTTGCTATCTTGGCAGCTAAATTGGCAATGTCTTCCATAACCTCAGCAGTGCATTGAGCTGCTGCAACTATTTCTTCACTGGACTTGACCACAACTCTCTCTGACTGCACTGCTTCTCTGTTTACTGACTGAACTGTATCGAAGACTTGGCTGGACTTTTCTATACCTTTGGTAAACTCTTTCATCAATTCCCCTAGGTTTTGTACGTCTGAATCAACAGCAGAAACTACTTTGTGAATTTGACTGCTGCGCTGTTCGAGAATTGTCAGACCGTCGTTGGTTTGGTGAGCCAGATTGCTGACCTGATTGGCGATCGACTCAAATTCTCTGGCTACTACTGCAAATTGCCTGGGATCTCTTTGTTCGGCTGCTCTAGCAGCCACTAGAGAAGCATTCATAGCTAGTACCTGAGTTAGAGAGGCAATATGGCTTTGTTCCTGCACGAATTGATCTGCTAGTCCGACAAATTCTCCTAGAGTTTTCATCTGCTGTACGATGCGATCGTTACTTTGCTGTAGAGTGCCAATACCTTGAGTTAGTTCTCCAAGTAAGTTGTGTCCTCGATCCACAGCAGTTTCGAGGTTAGAGAGGGATTGATTAGTCGTCTGGATTTGCTCTGCTGATTCAGTGGCAATTTTTTCTACCTTTTGGCCCAAGTCTAATACTTGCATAACTCCTTTAACTTGTAGTTCGGCGCTGCCTGCTAACTTTGATGCTAGCTTTTTTTGAACTCTGCTATTTTCTCGAACTTCTTGAGCGGTGTTTAATATTTGAACTAGCACCCAAGCCATGCCTTCGGTTAACCGGTTTAAGGTATCTGCTACTAAACCCGTGATCCGATCGCTGACCTCAGCTTTGACGGTCAAATCTCCTTCTTCTAAATGAGAGACCACATCTAGTAGGTGTGCTACTTCATTTTGAATAAATTCACTTTCTATGGAGAGGGAGAGCAAACTGGCTACTGAGTTCATAAACGTCTGTTCCTCGGTAGTCCACTGACGGGGTGTTTCTTGGTTTTCGCAACGAACAAATCCCTGAGTCTGACCTGAGGCATTTCGCACGGGTACGTTTAACATTGACGCAATTTGGGGAGGAATTTTTTCTAACTCTGGTAGTTCGCTAACTATGGGATTTTTTTCAGTATTGTCAATGGCAATAATTTCCCCAAGCTCTAAAGCCTCAAAATATTTGGGTAAATCTTCAGCTTTAAGTATTTGTTCTTCTGAATGTTGTTGCGATTTGCGATTGTAGCGATCGAGGCACGTCAGAGTAGTGTGAGATTTGTCGTAGAGCCATATACTGGCTACATCTACAGAAAGGGTGGCGGCGATCGTTTTGGTGAAAGCTTTAGCAGCTTCTTTGGCGTTTCCTTCGATCAATACTTCGTTGCGAACTAAGTCTAATAACTTGGAGACTACTTTGTTGCGCAAACTCAAGTTTTCTGAATTTTGTTGCAATTTTCCTAATAGCTGCTGAATTTTGTCCGCCATACTGTTGGTATTGGCAGCCAAAGTTGACAGTTCGTCAGAACCTTTGACGGGTAAACGAAATCCCAAATCTCCCTGACCAATTTTTTTGACGGTTGTTGAGGCTTCTAAGATCGGTTTGACGCTTTCATTAGCTATGTAGGCAACAATTGCCATTACCAAAATCGTGGTAATGAGAGTTCCCACAATAAAAGTATTTCCTAATTCTTGCTGCGCGGCAAATGCTTCTTCGAGTTCGGTTTCTACCAGCACCGACCACTCCAAATTTGATAAGTTAGCAATTGGATTGGGAATTGCTGAAAACCCTATTAACTCTTGTTCTCCGTCTATTTCATCTACTGTTGTAAATGCTCCTGATTTTCCCTTTGAGCTTTCCTCAGCTAACATGGGAAAAATTTCATCGGCTTTAGTAGTTCGAGCGCTGGATTCCCCGTCCTCTGGCTCCTGGTCTTTTTGTTCGTCTTTTTCGTCCTCGTTTATCAGTGAAAGGAAAATATGTCCTCTCTTGTCCACCAGATGTATGTGACCCAATTTTTCCACGTCGCTGAATAATTCTTTAATACCAGCTAGGGAAATTCGGGTTCTGACAACTCCAATAACTTCATTGCTGAAACTATCTTTAATGGGAGCGGCAATATAAACTACTTTTTCTCTGAGTTGTTTAAAAGACTGAGGCTGAGAAATGAAGGCGCTGCCTTTGATAGCTTCTTGAAAATATCGATCGTCTTTATGGTTTATATGCTCTGCATCCCCAGTTACAGCTATATTATTACCCTCTCGATCGATAAAGGCGATGCTGTCGTAGATTTTTCCGTAGTAGGAGAGATATCTATCTAGGAGTTCTTTCTTTTGGAGGACTGTGGTGCCTTCGCGCAATTCTTTATTGACTAAAATAGGTTGTTGTGATAAGGCTACAATATCGCCATAGCGCTCGAACACGAAGCCGCTCGTTCTCTCTGCGAGAATTTCTGCTGTGACTTTTTGCTTATTTTGAACTTCATTATTGAGCCGGCGATCGGCGATCCAGTAGCTCATAGCGCCAATAACTACTACGGGTACGACGCTAATCACTACAGCGATCGCCGTAGCCTTGAAACGCAAGCTAGACAAAAACCCGCTTCCGCTCCAACCCGAGTTTCCCTGAGTTTGGGGAGAAGTATTCTTTGATGTAGATTTTAATATAGTTTCTTTCTTCATTGAATTGTATCTACTCATATCTAACGGAAGAACAATTATTTTTTTGCAAGCTTCTCACTACCTAAAAACACGCCGAGTTAGGCTGCCAAACTCGTTCGGGAATATCTTGAGGAGCGAAAATTCGATACTTTGAGTTTGAAACAGATATTGCCTCTACCGAAACACTACCAATTATTCCCTCGACTACTATTCCTACTCCAGCAATATTTCCTGCTTGTTCGTTCAAACGGACAGCTATTAAGGTTTCTTTCATTAGTTTCGACTCCATCTGTATTGTTGTTTCTATTTCTCGTGCGAATTCTAATGAAATTAGGGGAATAATACTACCTTGATGGTGAACTACTCCTAGAATTAGACTGTCGTACATTGACAAAGGCAGTAGTTGCTTTCTGTTAACAACAATAATCTCGGCAACTATCTTTGAGGGAAAGGCTAGCTCCTGTTTGCCACAGCGAGTAAGAATACATCGATTTTGTAATGATAGAGAAATATCCTTTTGCGATGTCATAAATATTATTGAATAATAACAATATTATTAAATTAATTTAAACTTTTTCGATGAGTTGGGCGAGAGTTTTTCGATTGGCTGGTTTGATCAAATATTCATTAGCTCCAGCTCGCTTGAGACCGTACTTAATTTCTAAAGAGGATCTCTTACCAGAATAAATGACAACGTGTTGCTTTGCTGTCGATTGATTGCTTCGCAGGGTTCTCAGAAATTTATAGCCATCTTGTTCTGGCATGACAATATCTAAAAACACGGAGTTATATTTACCTGTAGCAATTAGTTCGACGAGACCTTTGGTACTGTCGCTTTGATCGACTTCGTGACCCATTCTTTCTAATAATGAGCTTAGAAGTCGTCTATCTATGGGATTATCGTCAACAATTAAAAAACGCACCTTCTCTTATTCCTCTTTTCTGGTTTTCCTAGTGAAAATTTTACCGATTTTATTCAACTTGCGTTGGCGTTTCGAATTTTGGGACTAATTCCTCAAGTATTGCCCTCAGTTCGGTTTGGAATTGTTTTGTTTCTGTAGTAGCTAAAGGTTTAGTGAGAAATCGGCAATTACTCCACTGAGCGCGCCACTTGTTAGAAAGCTTATTTTCAGCAGTTAAAATTACTAGGGGAATTGATGCTATTTGAGGTTTTCTACGAATTACTTTAACCAAGTCAAAACCGGACACTGTTGGCATATTAATATCGATAAAAATAACTGCAGGACGAGAACGAGCGATCTTTTCAATAGCAGTTTGCGGATTGTAGGAAGATTCTACTGTATAGCCCCAATTAGTAACTAAATTTTCAAAACGTTTTATTAATATGGGCGAGTCGTCAACGATAAAAATTTCCCTTCCTTTAGTTGCCGATTGAGAGTTTGTGGTGTTTTTTGAAGGATTAATTAGGGTAACGAGTTTGTTATGAACAAATGGAGCAAAAACTTTGGCAATGTCTAAAGAGTCCTTAGCCAAAGCTATAGCGATCGACTCTAAAGTTTTTCCACTTTTAACTAAGCTGTACAGGCGCTGTTTTTGTTTCACTGTTAAATTAGAGCTGCTAACCATTTCAGCGTTAACTATGGGAATACTATTCATAGAAGGAATTACCGTCTTTAGTTGCCGCCACAATAAATGTCGCTGACTGGCAATATCTATCAACTCAGCTAAATTGAAACCTTCGATCGGCGCAGTGAAGTCAATTTGAGATGTAGGTAAAAATTGCGCTTCTCCCGCTCGACTGAATAAACAAGCATCAAAATCTGACAAGATTTTCAGCTTCACTGCTTCTATTGCTTCAGGAGGAGTTAGCAAACCGGCTGTTTGCATTATGGTCAGCAATCGATCGAGTGGAACAGTTCGAGCGGAGTTTAATTTTTGCTCTAGATTTAAAAGAGCCTGCTTGACGCTACTCTTTCGCAATGAAGGTACGTAACGCTGCAAAGTTAGGAGAAAATTTTTCCACGAAAGTTTCTCATTCCCCGTAAAAACAACTCTTCCCTCTGACACCATTACATACCAAAATGCTCCACTTTCCTTCATTACAGGATTCTTAAACTTGTGCTGCCAATACCCTGTAGATTTTGTTTGGCCGATTTGTTTTAGTTTTTCTGGTAACTCGCCTACTTGAAACGAGAAGCTATTAGAATTAGATATTGGTGGGAACATAGTTCGACTAACTAATGATTAGGTGTTCTTCTGTTTCGGGACTAATTTGACGGATCGCGCTCGAAATAAAATACTAGTTTGATAGACCATTTTTATCTTTGAGGTATCCAGATATACTTAATAATCTCGTAGTATTTTTATTTGAGGGTTTCAATGTTAAGGAAATCTATCTTAAATTATCTCTTTATTATTCAGCTAAAACCAGCCAATTTTGCAACTCTTCCCATCCCAAGCCTTTCCGAACTATACTAGGTTCGTCTGTAGTAAAATCCAAAATTGTAGAGACTTCAAAACCAGGCTCGGAATCGTCGTCAATAATAATATCTACTAATTTGTCGAGAGCGTCAAATAGTCGAGGCTTTTCTAAGCCAACCGTAGGGAATTCTCCTTCCTCATCGAGTAAATGAGCAGAAGTAGAAATAATCGGATTTCCCAGAGATTGTAATAATGTTTGACAGATGGGACGATCGGGAACGCGAATTCCAGTAGTTTTACGGTTCGGACTCATTACCAGCTTAGGAACTAATTTGGTCGCTGGTAATAAAAAAGTATATGGTCCTGGAATTAAACGTTTCATAATGCGGTATGCTCGGTCTGTTACCCATGCGTATTTAGAAATATTAGATAAAGAAGGACACAAAAATGTTAGAGGCTTATCATTAGATATCTGTTTGATATTCCTAACTCGCTCTAGTGCTGATTTTACATTGAGATCGCAACCAATGGCATAAACAGTATCTGTGGGATAGAGCATTACAGCACCTTTTTTAAGCGCCTCAGTAATTTTGTCTATGCGATTTTGCTGGGGATTTTGTGGATGAAGGGAGTAGAGAGTTGCCATAGAAGATGTCAAAATTCACAAAGTTACGTACATGAAAAAGTTGGCTTATTTACAATGTCCGACGGGAATTGCTGGGGATATGTGTTTGGGAGCGCTAGTAGATGCAGGTGTACCCTTAGAATATTTAATTGAGAAACTAGAGGGTTTGGGTCTACAAAACGAGTATCGCCTAAGACAAGAAAAAGTTACTCGTCAAGGTCAACTAGCTACAAAAATTCACGTCGATTTACATAACATTAAAAAGCATCACCGACATTTACCGGAAATTGAAAACATAATTCTTGATGCTAATTTACCAGCAAAAGCATCGAAGTGGAGTTTGGAGGTGTTCGGTCAATTAGCGATCGCAGAAGGTGCAGTACACGGTATCGAACCGGAAAAAGTCCACTTCCACGAAGTCGGCGCTACTGATGCTATTGTAGATATTGTCGGCACTTGTTTGGGTTTGGATTGGCTAGAAGTTGACGAGTTACAATGTTCTTCTCTACCTACGGGTGGGGGGACTGTAAAAGCTGCTCACGGACAATTGCCCGTCCCAGTTCCAGCAGTGTTAAAGTTGTGGGAGTCCCGACAAGTACCAGTTTACAGTAATGGCATTGAAAAGGAACTGGTAACGCCTACTGGGGCTGCGATCGCTACTACTCTTGCTACTCGTTTCGGTACCCCTCCAGCTATGACGGTTAAACGCATCGGTTTGGGTGCGGGTTCTAAGGATTTACCTATCCCCAATATACTCCGACTTTGGCTGGGAGAAGAAATAATTGAGCAGACGATCGAAGTTTCAGCAGGAAAATTAGAGACAATTTCTGTATTAGAGACACAAATAGACGACATGAGTCCCCAGGCGATCGCTTACACCTGCGAACAATTATTTGAAGCGGGTGCGGTGGATGTTTTTACTGTGGCGATCGGCATGAAAAAATCTCGTCCAGCAATACTCTTAACTGTCATTTGTCCCCCAGAAAAAGTTATGAACTGCGAAACGGTTATGTTTCGCGAAACTACGACTTTAGGTATCCGTCGTTTGAATTCTACGCGATCGATCCTACAACGGGAAATACAACCAGTAGAAACAGAATACGGCACGGTCAGAGTAAAAATAGCAACTAATGGCAAAGAAATTATCAACGTACAGCCAGAATATGAAGACTGCGCTCAATTAGCCAGGAAATACGAGCGGCCATTGCATCAAATCCATAAAATAGCTTTAGATACCTGGTACGAATCAAATCGTCTTCTTTGAAAACAAATCTTGCTACTCCTGAAAAGCACCTTGTTATTGAATTAATAAGCTAACCCCCATAACTGGGGATAACTTTAAACTATTTGAAGTTATCCCAAATTCCTGAATTATGGCTACATATATTTCTCCCTCTCTCCCCCTCTCCCCCCTCTCCCTTTCATCATCCGTAGCCAACATAAGGGAAATTGCTATTAGGTAAGAGGTCGCTGGAGAACAAATTTCATGCCCCAGCCTCTTGACTTTTCTCAACAGGACTGGTTTGATTGGGATTTGATAGAAATTTATCTAGAGTCTTATTCAGCTTTAATAATAAAAGGGCGATAGTCGCTACGATGCTTCCTTACTCCTGTGTTATTTTCGTGAATCTTGATGAACAGTGAAACCTATCTCAATCATCCAACCTTCGGTCTGCTATATAAAATCTGCTCGGTTGAAAATAACCAAGAGTTATTTACTACTCTATATGCCCAACGTCTATTTTTCCTCGTAACAATTAATTCAGAAAACATTAGTTTTGAACCAATTAGTCGATCGGACGCTCGTTTGATAGTAGAAAGCCGCTTGCGCCAGCTACTTCGCACGGGAGCTTCTAAAGAAGTATACAAACAGCTTAATGGCATTTATCAGCGCACATTCCAGTAATTTCACTCCTCCATATATGACTGGCTTAATTGCTCAACGCATTAACCAAATTCGCCAACAAATACCTTCGCGGGTTCGTCTAATTGCTGTTACCAAGCAGGTGTCAGTAGAAGCAATACGAGAGGCTTATGAGGCTGGGATTAGGGATTTTGCTGAAAATCGCATTCAAGAAGCTTTACCCAAACAAAAGCAATTAGAGGATTTACCCGATATTTGCTGGCATTTTATCGGTCACTTACAAGCTAATAAAGCCCAAAAAGCTCTAGAACATTTTGAGTGGATCCACTCGGTTGACAGCCTCAAACTCGCTCGACGTCTAGATCGCTTGGCAGATAGTCTACCGAGTAAACCTAAAGTCTGTCTCCAAGTTAAAATCTTAAGCGATCCCAAAAAATATGGTTTTTCTGTTTCTGAATTATTAGCAGCATTATCAGAATTAGAGCGATGCGATCGTCTCAATATCCGAGGTTTGATGACAATTCTCCCTTTGGGATTATCTCGATCGGAAACACTAGCAGCTTTTCAAGCTACTCGCTCTTTAGCTGAAAAAATTAAACAGCAAAACTTGTCAAATTTAGTTTTTGAAGAATTATCTATGGGTATGTCAGCAGATTACTTACTGGCGATCGAAGCTGGAGCCACCATAATTCGGTTAGGACGTATTATTTTTGGAGAAAGACAGGGAAAGATTTAAACTTTCAAGTTACATTATATTACGAAAAGCTCTTCCGAGGAACATTTTCACCCACTATATGTAATCATCTTGAACGCGACCGAACATTGGGAATAATGACTACCCCAGAAGATAACTTTGACTTGGTATATATTTGAGCTTGCCTAACACTCAATTATATTATAAAGTCATTTCGTTAAGGCAGGAGCGGAAAACTTTATTCGTTCTTACCCTATTTGCGAGTTTCTCTGAAAATAAGTCGTCTGCAACCTGTTGAGAGGTTTCCCACCTTAAAATGAACTCGTTAAGGAAACTGGTACTGTGAATACAATTTTGACGAAGCTAAAAGATTTCGTCGGTTTAAATGAAGAAGATTACGAATACTACGAAGAAGAAGTAGCTGAGGAAAATTATCAAACCTCTCCCCAGCAAGAAATTCAACAGCGATCTCAAAGAGAGCCGCTACGCGGTGCGCAGCAAGAAGAAGAACGAATTAATCGCCGACGGACAAGAGAACGCAATCGAGAAACTATCAGTGCAGGAGTAGAAGCAGCCATGACACGTAATGCGAACAGAAGTAATGTGATTGGAATGCCAGGAATTGCTAATAGTGTTTCAGAAGTGGTGATTATAGAACCCCATTCTTTTGAAGAAATGCCTCAAGTCATACAGACACTGCGGGAACGCAGATCTGTGGTCTTAAATCTCAATACCATGGATCCAGAAGAAGCTCAAAGAGCTGTAGATTTTGTCGCTGGGGGTACTTATGCTCTCGACGGTCATCAGGAGAGAATTGGAGAAAGTATCTTCTTATTTGCTCCAAGCTGCGTTAAAGTTAGCACCTTCTCCGGAATAATCAATGAAATAACTCCTCCACAGCCAGAAACCCCTCCTCGTCAAACAGCACCAGTAGCTACTCACGGTTGGGCTCCAGATGCAACTCGCATAGCTCAGTAGACTTGTTGCAGAAGTCAGGGAAGCAGGGGTCAGAGGTCAGAGGTCAGAAGGGGAAGTTGAAGTTGAAAATAAATTGTCTTTCCATTTCTCCTCATCTCCCCATACTTCTTCCCACATCCCCCTTCCCCTTTAATCATTATCTGTTGTCACAGCTATAGGAGCCTCACTTATTCCGTGAAATTAGGTGTAATTGGAGGTGGGGTTATGGGAGAAGCTCTCCTATCCCGTCTCATCGATCGACAAATTTATTCGCCAGAAGAAGTACTGGTGAGCGATCCGGTAGCGCAACGAAGAGATTTTTTACAGCAGAAATATCATATCCAGGTAAGTGGAGATAACCAGGATGCTATTGCTGCTTCGGAGGTTCTATTATTAGCTGTTAAACCCCAATTGTTAGATGCGGTAGTGGCTGGTTTAGCTGGGGGAATTGGGGATGCCGAGAGCAAGCCTTTGGTAATCTCTATTTTAGCTGGGGTGCCTCTAAAAAGGTTGGAAGCCGCTTTTCCCTCTCTACCAGTAATTAGAGCAATGCCGAATACTCCGGCTACTGTAGGAGCATCCATGAGCGCGATCGCACCAGGTCAAGGGGTAGAGGAAAAGCATATTGCTCTGGCAAAGTCAATATTTCAAGCAGTGGGTGAAGTGCTGGAAGTACCTGAATACCTGATGGATGCCGTTACAGGTCTTTCGGGATCGGGACCAGCTTACGTAGCAATAGCGATTGAAGCTTTAGCAGATGGAGGGGTAGCCGCAGGATTGCCTCGCACGATCGCTTCTCAATTGGCTATACAAACAGTAATAGGAACTGCACAACTGGTTAAGGAATCTGGAGTTCATCCAGCACAATTGAAAGACCGCGTAACTAGTCCTGGAGGTACTACTATTGCTGGGGTAGCAGCTTTAGAAAAGGCTGGTTTTCGCAATGCTTTAATTGAAGCTGTGGTAGCAGCTTATCGACGATCTCAAGAATTAGCTTAAAAGCGAAGAAGCCTATGGTGAAACCGTGGGTAGTTCACGGATTGTAAAAAACTCCATCACTACCATTAATCTCGTCAGCTTCTGATACTCTCATTCCTTTTCTAGCAATTGTTATGAGAGACAAATTGCGATTATTATTCTCAAGTTCTCCTATAGGTTCGTTTCCGCTTATCCATTCATTTAATTCATTTAAATAGTATAGAAAAATCCCAATTAACAGCCAAGCAATTAAACTAAATATAGCTGTGGTCGCGCAAACAATTAACCAGCCAATAAATTGATAAAGAGTTTGAGCAAGAGGGTTCTCGTGTAACCCAGCCGCAGCATAAATTAGAGAATCATTATTACTAAAAATACCTACAGCAATAGTCCCCCAAAATCCGCAGAAAAGATGAACGGGAATAGCCCCTACTGGATCGTCAATCTTCCAGATTTCTAGAAATAGTTCTCCTACTAAAACAAAAACTCCACTAATAGCACCAATAACAAATGCACTTCTCAAATCGACAAAAGCTGAAGATGCTGTAATCCCAACCAAACCACCTAAAATACCGTTAATAATTGAGGAAAGACTGGGTTTACCTACTATTATGGGACTCAAAAATACAGAAAAAATGCCACCTGCTGATGCTGCTATCATAGTAGTTATAACAATGTGAGGTATGTATTCTACTTCGGTAGTAGATCCTCCATTAAAACCAAACCAACCCAGCCATAAAATTATACATCCTAAAGTGGCAAAACCTAAATTATCGGGAGAAAAACTTTGTTTTTCGCTCCCTTCAAATATATCTGAATTAACATTATATCCAAAACGACCTTGTCGCGGTTTTAATAGTATAGCCCCTACTAATCCAGCCATACCCCCTACAGTATGAACTACAGTTGAACCGGCAAAATCGCGAAATTTAAAAGCTTGAATTAGCCAGCCATAGTGACTCCAAACCCAATGACCAGTTAGAGGATAACAAAACCCAACTAGTAAAAAACTAAAGAGAATAAATGCCCAAAATTTTACTCTTTCTGCTACAGCACCAGAAACAATAGTGGCACTAATTCCGGCAAAAGCTAATTGAAAGAAAAATAAGGCAGCAAAAGAGCGATCGGGCCAATCTTGTTGCAGACAAGTAAAGCCAGATGGAGGAAATTCTTGCTGGATAAATTGAGTAAATAAAATTTCAAAAAATAATCCTTGTTGCCCAATAAAGCTGACAATATTGTTATCTTTATTAGGGCAACTATAACCCATGCCGTCACTAAACATAAAGGCAAAGCCAAATATCCAAAAAGCTAAAGTGGCTACGCAAAAAACCATAATATTTTTTGCTAAAACATTAGTAGCATTTTTGCGACGGCAAAACCCAGCTTCTAACATAGCAAAGCCAGCATTCATAAAAAATACGAAAGAGCCAGCCACTAATAGCCAGAGGTTAGAAAGAAAAGAATAATTTTCAATAGTACTATCTCGCGCTGTTGCCGTGCTAGAGGATAGTATTAAAATGACGATCGCGCCTAAAGATAAGTAAAAGTACCAAGACCAATTTTTCCAGTGTCTTTTTACCTTCCCCCGTCGTCGATATTTAAACATATTGAATTAATGTTTCTTGAGTTTATTTGTGTTGAGTTAGAGACGTTTAGATATTAATATATATCATATTACAAAATAATAGTTTCATTACAACTAAATCGCAAATGACAACTGAAAATATACCAGAACAAAATAATTCTCATTCTCTACTCCTACAAAGGATAATAGCCGATCGCATTAAAAATTCCCCACAACAAAGGATTAGTTTTGCTGATTATATGGATTTGGTCTTGTATCATCCAGAACGCGGTTATTACAGTTCTGGAACTGTTAAGATTGGCTCCGAAGGAGGAGACTTTTTTACTTCCCCTTATCTGGGTGCAGATTTTGGAGAATTATTAGCCGAACAGTTTATAGAAATGTGGGCGATCGCGGGAAAACCCGCACCTTTTACCATAGTAGAAATGGGGGCAGGACAAGGAATATTAGCAGATGATATATTAAACTACTTACAGCATTGTTGTAAAGATCTGCTCGACGTTCTCGAATACGCGATCGTCGAACAATCGGAAGGTTTGATCGAGCAACAGCAAAAAATATTACAAAAATGGCTTGACAAAAAGACAAATATATGTTGGAAGTCTTGGGCTGAAATTCCAGAATCTTCCCTAGTCGGTTGCTGCTTTTCCAACGAATTAGTCGATGCTTTACCAGTACATCAAATTACGATCGATCGGGGAAAAATTAAAGAAATTTACGTCACAATTGGTTCGGAAGGATTGGTAGAAGTTGAAGGAGATCCTTCGACTGCTGGGCTGGAAGAGTATTTTAAATTAGTAGAAATCGATTTACCTTCAGAAGCTTATGCTGACGGTTATCGCACTGAGGTAAATTTAGCCGCCCTCAATTGGCTGACAACGGTTGCTAATCGTTTAAAGTGGGGATATGTTTTGACTGTAGATTACGGCTATACTGCGCAAAAATATTATCACCCCCAGCGCAGTCAAGGAACCTTACAGTGCTATTACAATCATCGCCGTCACAACAATCCTTATAGTTTTATCGGAAACCAAGATATTACCGCTCATGTAGATTTTACAGCTTTAGAGCGCCAAGGAGAATTGTGCGGGTTGGAGAAGATTGGATTTACCAAGCAGGGTATGTTTTTAATGGCGTTGGGATTAGGCGATCGCCTGGCGGAACTTTCTAGTGGTAAATTTAATTTTATGGAGGTGCTAAAGCGTAGGGATGCACTCCATCAATTAATCGATCCTACTGGATTAGGTGGATTTGGGGTTTTAGTTCAGGGTAAAGGTTTGAGTGAGGAGCAAAAAGAGCGATCGCTTCAAGGTTTGACTACGCCACAGATGGGCGCTCTTTGAGTACAAGGAAAATAAATGCTAGTCGTCCAACTTTCTAAATCTGGTGCTAACCTGATTAACTTTGATGAAATTTCATCTGTTACCCATAAAACTAAGGGAAAGTGGAAATTTTTGCGAAATTCTTCTCGTACCTGGTTAGCTGAAATTATTAGCCGCTCGATATCTTTGACAGATTCTAAACCAAATACCATCACTGCTGATGGCTGTTCTTCCTTTAGTTGCTTTTGGATAGTCGAGTAAAGTTTATTGACTGATGTATCGAGAAACACCTTTTGGATTTGTAGCGAGGGTAGTTTGTGCAGCCGTTCCCCTATTTGCTTTTGCAAGGGAAGGTAATTGCAGCGAGCTAAAATTAGAGAAAATTGCCCCTCAGACATCTGAATTGCCCATATTAACTCCTGTAGGGACCGATCGCTAATCATTAAAATTAATCATGAGTGTAAGTTGCTTGTTTGAGCTACAATTGAATTAGGGATAAGTCTTGAATTAAAGGCTTAGGATTGAATATTCCCAGAGCTACTTTTATAGACTTCCCAATTTAATCTGGAAAAGAAGCATATTCTTTTGGATCTTAAGATAGAAGTTTAACGGATTTTGGAAAAGGAGGGAAGCAATGAATTTTAAGATTTTAACACCTATTGCGATCGCAGGAGTTTGCGCCGCGATCGCTACTGAGGTAGCAGCTATAGAAGCCGTTGCTCCAAATGTCAGCTCTCGCTCTTACTATGCTGAGGATTCTTTATCAGAGAACATTCCCCAATCTAAATACGACATAACTGAGAGATATCAATCTCGGTACTTCTGTAATCCCCCAAGACCATGCGGATGAAATGATAAAGAGAAGACAAGCTTGCCAGTGCCCTTATCGCACGGCGTAGGCTTAAAATGATGACTCAACTTCCAGAAACACTGAAACGAGAGTCAGGAATCTCGTAGAAGTAGCAACTCCCATTTATAATTAGTTTCGTAGTTACTCCGCGAGCTAAAGCTACGCAGCTTTTCTATCCCCGTGTTATTTTTGTGAATATCTATTCAAGAGTTGTTATTTCATCACAAAGTTCTTTATCTTCTTCTTTGACGTTAGGATTGTTTTTCAGATAATTGCGTATGCGATCGCAGGCGCGACGGAGTAAATAATTAAGAGAATTATCTTGATTAAACTTGTACAACAAGCTGCTTACATTCCAAAAACTAACTCTATTAGCCTCATCAGTAGACCAAATGATTTTACTGTCCCGACTGAAATTAAGGGACACTACAGATTCAGAACCTATCTCTAGAGTGGCGAGCAAAAATCCGTCACGGTTCCATATTTTTACTGTACCGTCCCTACTCCCAGAAGCAAACATTTGACCTTCTGGATGAAAACTAAGGTCATAAATACTCTTCTTATGTCCTATTATTGGTGAAGTAACGGCTTCTTGCCAGGAATCACCTTCATTCTTCCAGAGTTTGATAGAACCATTAGCAGTAGCAGCGGTAATGAGCTGACCCAGGGGGTCAAAACTGACCGAGGAAAATCCACTCCCATCACCTTTAAGGGGAGGATTAGTAGGAATTAGTTTGCCTTCAGGAGTCCAAAGTTTTACTGTATTGTCATCACTAGCTGAGGCGATCGTCTTACCGTCTGGGCTGAAGCTGATGTCGTTAATTAAACCAGTATGATCTTTGAGAGTGTGTAGGAGTTTCCCCTCCCAATCCCAGATATTTAGAGTCTTATCATCACTTGCGGTGGCAATTAACTGGTCATCTGGGCTAAAACTTACACTCCAAACTGAATCATGATGGAAGAGAGTTTGGAGTAATTTTCCATCTTTACTCCAAATTTTTACAGTTTTGTCATTACTAGCAGAGGCGATCCTCTCACCGTCATGACTAAAACGCACATTATTTACTTTGGCTGTATGCCCCGTGAAGGTATTTAGTTTTTTACCCGTTTTTCGACTCCAAAGTATCACATTGTTGTTACTAGCAGAAGCGATAGTCTGACTGTCGGGACTAAAACTAACACCAGAAACCTTATATTCTGGTTGGAAGACTGCAGGCACAAGACCAACATTCCAAAGCCTGACGGTAAAATCGCTACTAGCAGAAGCGATTTTACCGTCAGGAGTGAAACTAACTTGGTTAACGGTACCCCTATGACCGTAAATAGTCGATTTTAAACTGCCGCCGCGAGTCCAGAGTTTAATGGTGTCGTCTCTACCAGCAGAGGCAATTGTCTGACCATCAGGGCTAAAGCTGACGCTTTTGACCTCCTTTTCATGTCCCTTCAAAGTTTTGAGAAAAGTACCATCGCGTTTCCAAAGTTTAACAGTTCGATCGGCACTAGCTGTGGCAATTATTTGTTTATCTGGTTCTTTTTCGGGGCTAAAACTCACACTCCAAACAGTCCCTTCGTGTCCTTTCAAAGTATTAATTAATTCTCCGTCAATACTCCAGAGTTTTACTGTCTTATCCTGACTAGATGAAGCGATCGAGTTGCCATCAGGGCTAAAACTTACGCTATAAACCTCCTTTTCATGCCCACTCAAGGTGTTGAGTAAAGTTCCCTCGCTGTTCCAGAGTTTAACGGTTTTATCAGCACTAGCTGTGGCAATTTTCTGGCCATCAGGCCTGAAACTTACCCATTTGACCTCCCCTTGATGTCCCCTCAAGGTGTTGAGTAAAGTTCCCTCGCTGTTCGAGAGTTTAACAGTTTTATCAGCACTGGCGGTGGCAATTATTTCACCATCTGGGCTGAAAGTGACGCACCATACTTGATTCTGAGCTTTATCCTGATTGGCTTGGGGTTTTTCAAGAATTTTGATGAATTTTCCATGACGATCCCAGAGTTTGACATTTCCGTCATAACTAGCCGTCGCAATTAGCTCATTATCAGGGCTGAGACTTACACTTAAGAAAGAAGCTGAAACCTCTTCTAAGCGATTGCGTTCTTTGATTAGGTTGACTGCTTCGCTCAGGTTATTTAATGTGTTTTTCTCGATCTCGGATGTTATTTCTTTATTCAGTAATTCTAATTCTTTGCCTGCTTTGACTATACTTACTAATGCGTCAAGCTGATTATTTTGAGACTTATGCAATAGATATTCTAAATTTAGATTAGCTAGACCTACCTGTTTTTTCTGAGCTTCTGCAATTTCCGTTTGAGCTTTTGCGTTTCTCCACTGCGATATTGTCATAGCTGATAGTATCAGGAGCAAAAAGCTTACCACTCCTGCACCTATTAGTTGTTGTTTTTGACGACGAGTACGATCCTGTGCATCTTGCAGTTGTCGTGCCAAAAGTTTGGTTTGAGCCTGTTGCTTTTCTGCTTGAGCCTTTTGTTTTTCTACTTCAGCCTTTTGTTTTTCTACTTCAGCTTTTTGTCGTTGTTTTTTCTCCTCTTCAAATTTTGCCTTTAACTCTTGTAACTTGGGTAATTGTTGTTCGCGAATCAAAGAAACAAGATAATCGTGAACCAGCTGATAGCGATCGACCGGAATTCCTCGTAAAAGTAACACCAATCCTGAATTCACAAAAATTTCTAACACTAGAGTCAACTTTTCTGCTTCTTCGGCAAATTCTTCTGCTAATTCCTTTAATTCTCTTTCTAACTGAGCGCGTGTTTTAGGTGGGCGGATGTCATTTTCCTCGGTCAGCAAAAACAAGACCAATTCTGCAGCATTTTGATTGTCGGGGCCGCAGTTTTTGACTACTTCTTGGAGATAGTTTTGTATTAGTTTCTTTTTGGGACCGTATTGCCTATACTCCTCCAATGTCCTGATTTTCTTTTCTTGTAGCTGAGTACCCACCACCTGTAACTCAATTGGACGCACCTTCTCTGATTCGTTAGTGAGATCTTCTACCAACTTCTCAACTAAAGCGTGTTCTAAATAAAACTGGGCTTGTTTAGTTAGGCTGAGAATGATAGATTTCGCATCTTCTGGAGAAAAATTATCAATATGATAGAGAATGCTTTTATCTAGAATGTTATTTTCGATGGCATCCAGCTTAACCTCGCGAGTTAATAACAATAATGAGTGGAGACGATCCTCCCGTAAGGAAATGATAATCTTCAAATAATTAATCTTAAGACATTCGCGAAAGAACTCAGCAAAGGATTTTAGTTGTTCTCGATTTTGGTAACTAAAGAAAAAATCTTCAAATTCGTCAAAAATTAGAACAGTAAGTAGATGGCGACTTTCATCATTCTCCCGTAAATGCTCCAACAATGCTGAATGTTCCAACGGAATTGAGATTGGCGGGTTGGCATCCTCCCAGTTTCCTAATTTTCTAACCAACACCTCTGCTAGAGATTGCCCTAGTAGTTCCCTCTCCCAATCATCGTAAAATCTGAGCAAAATTGGTAAAACATCGCGGGAGCCAATTGGTTTTTCTTTCAAAGCTGGAATTAACCCAGCCTCCATCAAGGAACTTTTGCCTACTCCCGACTGACCGTAAATCACGGTTAGCTTGTGCTGAGTCTCAGCAATTCGCTTCCTTAATTCCTGAATATGACCTTTCCGCTCGTCGGAACTGTCGATCTCCTCAGCTACTGTTTCTTGCTGTTTGGGGCTTCCTAGGAAACGCTTAGGTTTGAGTCGAACAGCACCGATAAAAGCACGCCGACCATACTCATATTCAATTGAACGCCTCTCTTGTCTGATTTCAAAAGCTTTTAGATATTTTTTACTCTCTAAGTAAAGCCTTCGCAACTCGTCTAGAATCTGAATATAAAGCTGCACATTATTCTCAGGAGCGATGTTTTTAGCTCTTTTTAGATTAGCGATCGCTTCTGAGTGCTGATTCAACTTATGCTGCGATCGTGCCAAAATTAACAGCACATATAAACCTTGATGTTGCCAATCTTCCTTGGGAACCTCTTCTAAAATTGAGAGTGCTTCCTTAGCCAACTTTAGAGCTTTTTCAACAGATTGTTTTTTCTCCAAAGCCACTTCAGCTAAAAAACCATAATCTTGAGCCAAATGCAATGAAGTGCCATAAGTTTTATGCAACAGCTGGGATTTTTCAGCCTCTACTTGCAATACATCCCAATTTTCCTGCATTCGCAGTACTTCCAGTAGCTTATTAATAAACTTGGCTACTAAATCTCGACGCTCTGCTCGATCGAAAACATTAAGGCATTGCTTAAAATCAGACTCTGCTTTGTTCCAATGGCTAGAACTATTGGAGCGATCGAGTTCAGCATTGCGATAATGACACAACCCCATGTGAAACAGTAGCGCTCCCTTACGCAACAGATGGTTGCTTTGTTGCCAAAAAACCAAGCTTGGCTGATACTGCTTTAAAGCATCTTTTATCTTGTCCCTGGTGTAGGCATCTCGACCTCGGGCAAATTGCAAGCAGGCTTGTAGATCGTCAGTCAATTTTCTGCCAGATTTGTTTAAATCCCTTAAAGCTGAGTTAATTTCTCGATCTTGAGAACCGAAAATATTTTCATTGGAGGGAAAACTATCGGCACCTGTCTCTAAAACTACTGAAAATAATTGCTCAGCGTAATACCTCAGAGCTTCAAGCAGTTCGTCAGGAGCTAATTGAAACACAATTCTTGTAGTCCAACTCTCGAAATCAGGTGCTATGCGAATAAACTTCCGCACAATCTCATCTGTCACCCATAAAACCACAGGGAAGCGAAAATTTTGGCGAAATTTATCCCGCATTTGGTTTATTGAAGTCAAAAGCTCCTTGATGTCGATCGCCGACTCTAAGCCAAAGACCATCACCGCTGAAGGCTGTTTATCTTTAAATTTTTCTCTTAGCTTGCTGTAGAGATTATTGTCTGACTTATGTAAATCCAGCTTTTTGATTTTCACAGGGCAAATTTTTGTTAGCTCCTGGACTATTTGCTTTCTTAAGTTACCGTAGTTGCAGCGAGCCAAAATTAAGGCAAATTGTCCCTTGTACTTCTCAATTGCCCATGCCAACTCCTGCAAAGACTGCTGGTTATCATCTTGACTCATTACTTTAACTCCTTAGCTTCAGCCAAAATCGGATTAATGTCGAACCACAATTCGTCCTTGTAGTGGTACTCATAAACGAACATACTTCGGATTAGTGTTTTATATCCTTCATCTCCACCCACCTTTTTTTCCTTAACTACTTTGCTTAGTAAGCCCCACTCACGATCGTCAACTGCTAAGATTCGCTCATTTCGATAGGCTCGAATCACCTCTTCTAAAGTTTGACGAGAGATGGGCAACCCTCTTTGTTTTCTGATAGAGTCGTTGACGAACCGCAGTAAATTTCGCACGTGACCACCACTGTACTTACACAAGCAGTCTAAAGTCTCAGGACTGTCAAAAATTTCTGTAATCTTCTCTAGACGCTTTTTTTTATCCATATCGGGGAAAGCTCTAGCTAAAACCATCTGCCGCAGTTGCTTTATCCCCTCAGCACACTCACTACCATTGGCAAACTTTACTGGTACCATGGGCAATACCTTGGGGTCTGCTCTAAACTTCTGAGTCAAGGTGTCGAAATCATTGGAAAACCTTAACGCCAGAGGCATCGTATAAACTAAATGACAGTTGAGAGTGCGTAACTGTTCGGCTCGATCGACAAACAGATATTCATGCTGAGATCTTCCCCAGGGTTTGGCGATACTATCGACTTTCTCAAGATTATCGACGATCGTCACTAATCCTTTTTTATGTTGCTGCTTTAGCTTCCTGATGGCTGGTTCTAATAATTCCTTGTTAATTCCCCTTATAAGCTCTCTGGTTTGCGGCTCTATATATCCTCTTAACTTTTCCCGAAGCCTAGGACTAGCTTTAGTCTCAGCTGTAATTTCTGCAATTCCTAGAGATAATTTCGCCTCGATATTTGTTGAGATTTGGAAACGATCTTTGATTTCAGCAAATAGATTTTTAAAGTATCCCGATCGCAGACTAATGCCACTCTCCTCAAGACTTTCGCTAACTCGACGGGCGATCGCTAGCAAAATATCACTTACGTCTACATCCCCTAACTCTAGCTCCTCAAAAGAATCAAAGTAGACTACGTGAAATCCTTCCTGCTCTAAATCAGCCTTCAGCCGTAGCAATTCTGTAGATTTACCACAGCCGATATGTCCTGTAAATAGCTGACAAGTAGGTTCGTCTGGCGAGCCAAAAATAGGATGGGCGATTTTATCCTTTAAGTCTTCTATAATCTGACCACCCCGCACGGAGGAAAAATCTATATAATACTTCTTGTCTTCTTCAGGATTATTTATAAATAAAGTATTGCCTGGATTGGTTGCTTGAAAAAATTTCTTGACATCCAGCATAATTAATTCCCCCACTTGCTCCCTCTACTGAGAACAGCTGCAAAAATATTTGATATTCTTTTTAAATGCTCTCAGATTATAAATACAACATCACTGTCTTTATTTCCGAATTAATAAACACTTTGTGATACTGATTACTTGGTAGTGGGAATCAACTCTTTGGAGCGTTAAGGAGAATTTGAGTTAAAGTATATCGACGATCGAGACTAACCTGCTCAATTAAAACCCTTTGCGATCGTAGTGAATGTGCGGCTCAATTATCCTCAATTAGACCCACCTCAATAGACCTCTTGCAAAAGTATCAATTGCTGCGAGGTAGGGAATAGGGAATAGGGAATAGGGAATAGTCAAAAGTTTCGACCATTCCTTAGTCCCTTTATAAACGCGTGACTCTTTGCCGAAAGATGAATCTATTTTTACAGGGAACCCCTCTATAGCGATAAGTTAATTACGAAGCGACCTCGGTTAAAACAAAAGGGGTTCCCTGTAAAAATAAAAACATTGGAAGCCT
>JASJDA010000008.1 GCA_030065755.1 Prochloraceae cyanobacterium
AGCTGCAAATCTTGACGCTCCCTACGCATCTACGCCCTCGCGTGGGGATTCTGGATTCAAGGGAACTAGCTCATACCAATTCTCGAAAATAACGAGAGATTTAGGGAACGGGGAATAGGGAATAGGGAATAGGGAATAGAGGGATTTGTGCTTTTTTTATTAATAAAAAGTATTTCTTATCTCTCCAGTTACTTTTGAGAAATATTATTAATAATTGCTAAAGGAAAAGCGACTTTGTCTCATATTTAATTTCAATATAATTTCTGGTTTATTACATATAGATTTAACTAATTTTTTTAGTCAATTTGTTCGCTTTTAACCCGCCAACTATTACGCAGAAGTTTGACGAGCAAAGTTACATCAAGCTACTATTAACGATTAATCATAAAGCCATAAATTTTTTATTATTTATTTTCTTTTAAGGATATTTTAAGGAGCTTTTTTAACAATTGTACACATCCCAGATCACTGAGAATCTCGATCGAGGAAAGCTAGTATGTGTTTACAAGTAAACAAAAGCAAAAAACATAAGCTATGGAGACTTTATTAGTAAACATTTATCTTGGGTGGTCAAAACTATGAAAGCAAAAGATTTCTTGATTGGTGGCATTGCCTTAGTTGTTCTACTTGGTTCAATTATTATCGCAATTCGCCCTCAATCTAATCTCGTTCGACTTGAAGAAGAAAACAAGACATCTCCCCTTAAAATCAAAGAAGCTGAAGAAAACCCCAGGCAGGCTCCTAAACAGCGTTCCCTACCCCCAAATATAGAACCAGAACAAGTTGCACAAGACTAACTTTATTCTTCGTAGAGCTGATTTGTAAAGTAAATCTTAAAAGAAATGAAAACTTTGCTATGATTAGCTTTAAATCAGAAATTAGTTCTCTTGTTAGAGATTCTGAGTTGTTTGATTTTTTATTAAGTAAGTCAAACTTAAATTGATTTGGAGAAAATTATGAGCGAGCAAGAAACTAAAGAATTACCTTTGTGGGTAGAAGATAGAGACAAAGTAATCGCTAATAGTGGAACAGACGTAGAATGGCGCGAGCAAAATCCTCCAGACTATACTATGCAAAAAGAATCTTTTGCTCGAGGAAGAAAATATAATCATCCAGAAGGTTCAATTGAAGCATTAGTACAAAATTTAGTCAGAACTTTTGAGATGGAAGTATCTCACAAAACTAATCCTCAACAGTGGTTGTCTGTTGTGGCTGACAAATTTAGAATTACCACTAATGGGAAGCAAACTTATAATGCTGAAGATGTTGCCAGAGAAGGAAGTTACAACCTCTTTATCGAAGCAACAGAGCATTACAATCCCAAAGAAGAAACATTTGAATCTTCTGCTGAACTGTTTCACAAAGCTTTTCCCGAAGGATTTTTGTGGGAAGTGAGTGAAGTGATATCGGGACCGCCCAAAGTTGTATTTAAATGGCGACACTGGGGGAATTTTACTGGTCCTTACAGAGATTTTCAGCCCACAGGAAAAACCATCGAAATATTTGGAATATCTGTTGCTAATGTCACAGAAGATTTAAAAGTAACCACGATGGAACACTATTTTGACAATAGTGCTTTCTTGAACGACCTGACCGCAGGTTGTCCCATGCACAAAAACAGCAACTCTTAAATCATAGATCCCTGCAGACAAAAATCAACTAGTGACAATTAGCGATCGTATCGAATTAATCCGCGATCGCTAGGTTTATATTCCCTGTTTTTTGTCAATAATGCATAATTTACTTAGCGCTATAATTAAAAATTAATTAATTTTACTTCTTCGATCGCTTATCTGACCTTTTCCTATCAATAAGTCAGATTTCAACCAAATACAAATAAATCTTTAATTACATCTTAAAAAAAAATATGCAGTACGATTATCTCTCAACTGCTCTTGATTTAGCAATCATCGGGGGTGCGGGAGTGGGGAATAGGGAGTGGGCAGTAGGGAGAGAGTTTTGAGCTTATTAATATCGCACCGCTCCCTTTGTTCTTGGGTTTTAAAGAATAAAAAGAAGTTCTCTAGACCCTACGTACCACCCTCGCATCAATTTATATTGTTGTTATAGAGGAATAATATATAAAAAATTATGGAATTAACCAGTACCTACAATCCTACTTTAGTCAGTTTTTCCATATTTATTGCGGTGATAGCGGCTTATACCGCACTAGAACTGACTGAAAGAATTAGCGAGAAAGGAAAAATCAAATTAAGTTGGCTCATAGGTAGCTCTTTAACTATGGGAACAGGGGTTTGGGCGATGCATTTTGTGGGAATGCTAGCTTATAGTATTGGAGTGCCCATTAATTACGATTTAACTACAGTTATAATTTCTTGGTGTCCGGCAATTATCGCTTCAGGGATGGTTTTTTACTATCTCGAACGAGGATTTAACAATTGGTTTGAACTTTTGTGGGCTGGGACTTTGATGGGGTCTGGCATTGGTGCAATGCACTATATCGGTATGGTGGCGATGCGAGTTCCAGCAGTAATGCACTACGATTACTCTGTAGTAGCTTTATCGGTAGTGTTTGCAGTGATTTTATCGAGTGTCTCACTAGCAACAGCCAACTTTGTGCTCAAAAAATTTAAAGAGCGAGAAGAAATGAAAATAGCAGGTAGTTTCCTGATGGGAACAGCCATTAGTGGAATGCACTATATCGGAATGGCAGCAGCACATTTTACTTCTAGCAGTTTGACTCCAACCCGCTCTAGTATACGGATAGCTGATACAGGTTTAGCTTCGACCATCGGCACAGTCACGATCATTATCATTTTTGCCGCTTTAATGGCTTCGATGAGAGAGCAAAAAAAAGATCTCCAACTAATGACCAAAAAGTTACAGAACTCTTATGGTCTTTTAGAAACAGTCAATCAACAGCTAGAACAAAGAGTAGAAAAACGCACCGCCCAACTCAAATTAGCCAAAGAAGCGGCAGAAGCAGCCAATCGAGCTAAAGAAGATTTCTTAGTGAATATAAGTCACGAACTGCGCACCCCACTCAACACCATCAATGGCTACACAAAAATGCTGCTGCGCGCTCCTAATCTCGACCAATCCCAACAGCTAAATTTGCAAGTAGTCAAACAAAGTGGAACTCATTTATTGACTCTGATTAATGACATTCTCGACTTTTCTAAAACCCAAGTCAATAAAATAGAATTAACTCCAGCTCCGTTGCACCTACCTTCTTTTCTCTCTGAAGTAATAGGAATGTTTGAGATACAGGCAAAAGAGAAAGGTATTGTTTTAGGCTATCAAAGTGATTCGGACTTGCCAACAGGAATTGTGGCTGATTCTAAACGACTGCGACAGGTTTTACTCAATCTCTTAGGTAATGCCATCAAATTTACTGACATTGGCTCGGTGAATTTCAAAGTGAGCAAACTGCCAAATACTCTTGTTAACTCCCATCAAATAACCATGAGGTTTGAAGTAAGTGACACAGGGGTTGGCATGAGTAAGGACGCACTCAGTAAAATCTTTCAACCCTTCGAACAAGTAGGCGATCGCACCAGTCGAAATAAAGGAACCGGTTTAGGTTTATCTATATCGAGTAAATTAGTTGAGTTGATGGGAAGTAAGATCTGCGTAAAAAGCGAATTAGGAAAAGGCACGACATTTTGGTTTGACGTAACTTTTGATCTAGTGCAACTGAAAATAGACCAGCAAAAACAGCAGCTCAATTTATCAAAAATAGTAGGTTATCAGGGAAATCATCGCGTCCTTTTAGTCGTAGACGATCGGAGCGAAAATCGAGAGCTTTTACGAAATATTCTCACCCCGCTCGGTTTTAAAATTATTGAGGCTACTAATGGCAACGAAGGATTAGAAAAGGCAATAGATGGCAAACCAGATTTAATCTTGACCGATTTAATGATGCCACATAAAACGGGAATAACGATGGTTTTAGATCTCAGAAAAATACCAGAATTGAAAAATACACCCATTATTGCTAATTCTGCATCCAGCTTAGAAATAATGAAGAAAAAAGGTCTAGATGCTGGATGTAATGTCTTTTTACCTAAACCCATTGATGAAGATAAATTACTTCTACATTTACAAGAATATTTAAATTTAGAGTGGATTTATAAAGAAAACAAGTAAACAGTAATTTACAGCCATCGGCGCAGTTGAAAGCCCACCTTACTATTACTATCAATTCATAGAATCGGGGCTTCGATTCTGAGGGTTTGAGCCTCGAATCTCACGTTTTTAGTGACGCTAGGAACGGAAACGTGGGAGTAGGTCAACAAGAATTATCTGGGATGACACAAAACCAAGCTATCGCTCCCTCAATCATTATCTGAAGCAGTAGTATACTCAAATTACAAAAGCTCTGAGGAAAATTAACTCCAATGCAACGACCAGATAATTTTGTAGATCCCAGACATGAAATCTGGATGATTTCAGCGAATATGTTGTCAGAAATTTATCTTTCTTCCGATAGCGACGTTGATTGGGATGGGTTAAAGAAAAATATTCCTTCAGCGAGCCGAGAAAAAATAGAGAAACTTGTCAGTAAAATCAAAAAGAGCCAAGACCTTGACAAAGGCGATCGCATTTTTCTGGTGATGTTAAAGCTTTTAAATGATTCATTCTCTAAGAATGGGTTGGAAGTACTGAAACGCTTGCAAGAATATATATCAGAAATTGAAACGACCTTTGTGCCTTGGCATATTGTATTAGAAAATCAAAAGCGTAATCATCACGAATCTGAAACCGATCCGATGAAATTGGCAGATTTATATCGAATTGACTCTACCCAAAGAGCTATTCAGGATGCCAAAGCTGGCGTACCTCCTCAACAACGAGACCAATTTTACCGTGGTATTATGAAACCCCCATCAAAAACTGCTTGCCGTAGAAATGTTTTTCCAGGGTTAGCGATATATGGTTTAGTGCAACACTTGGTTACGGTAGATGAGCAATATGGTGCAATACAGATTCAGCAGGTAGGTAAACCTTATCAATTAACAATTACAGGTCTTTGGTTTGATAAAGACTACTTTAAATCTATGCCCAAGCGAGCTTATGATTTTCAGAAACCTGGAACTAATGGAAAAAATGTTTGGGATGACCGTACCTTTAATGAAGAAGCAGATATTAGTAATAAGAAAAGTTAATTTATACTTTGGGTCAAGGGCGATCGAAATCGCGTTTTTGGCGGCACTGGTTTTCTTGAAGCTTTTGCTCATTTTCCACTCGATTTAATAGTACATAATTCCTATTTTTTGATTGCTGAATTGGTGTTTTAGCCAAAATTCAGTATTGTCAATCAATTTCTATCGATCGAATAAACATCTGTAGTGAAATTTTAGGAAATTGCTATAACTTTTGATTTTTCAAACAGGCTCTCTAAGAGTTATCAATCTCAAGCAGGTAATCGGCTAAAGCTTCATAAGCAGGTAGAGTTGTAGAGTCATTAGCAGCATTACTTGCAACTGGGTGAGAAGCAAATCTAGCAATCACCATATCGGCTTGGGGATCGATATAGAGCGATTGACCATGAACGCCTCTGGCCATGAAGGCTTCATGTTTGTTATGAGTAATCCACCACATACTCCGATAGCTCCAACCCTTAAACAAGGAATATCCAGCATCTGCAAAAGCTTGTCGATCGCCGCCGCTATGAATATTACGAATCACCGCTTCAGAAACAACCTGCCGACCCGCAAAAGCACCGTTATCTAAAATCATTTGTCCGAAGCGTCCCAGATCGCGCAAACCCGCATTTAAACCTCCGCCAGCAAACGGTGTGCCAATGGAATCTACAGTGAAGAAAGCATCTAGTTCCGCGTCAATTTGGCTCCAAATTTTTTGCGATAATACCTCAGTGATAGGTTGTCCAGTGACACGACTAATCAACCAACCGAGAACATCTGTGTTTACTGTTTTATACGCAAAACTGCGGCCATGTTCTCCTTGTTTTTGAACGGTTTGGAGGAATTCAAAGTAAGTTCTAGGACCAGTGTAGTTTTCTGGCTTAGGA
The DNA here is from genome assembly GCA_030065755.1 of Prochloraceae cyanobacterium. Taxonomy (GTDB): domain Bacteria; phylum Cyanobacteriota; class Cyanobacteriia; order Cyanobacteriales; family JASJDA01; genus JASJDA01. The sequence goes on from JASJDA010000008.1 coordinate 5,996, forward strand.
AGAGGATTCCCTGCTGCTGCATGTTGCCATACTTCAGCATTAGGATCGGCATAATCTTCACTGTAGCTCAATGCCGTGGTCATGTCGAGGACTTGACGTACTGTTGCATCCCCAAAAGCACTTTTTGCCAGTTCGGGAATGTATTCTTTGACAAGCCGATCTTCCTCCAATTTGTTTTCGGCAATTAACATTTCCCCCAACAATCCCACAAAGGATTTAGTTAAAGACATGGCTGCATGACGGTTAGTTGGTGTGAGGCAACCAAAAAACTTTTCATAAACGATTTTGCCGTGATGAAGAACGACAATGCCATCTGTGAAATTTACTCCCAGTGACTGTTGCCAAGTCATCGGCTCCTTTGCATTCGAGGGGATGAAAGTTAGCCGGTCGATATCAGCTAATTTCTCTTTTTTCAAAGGAGCACTAGAGGATAATCCGCGTCCAACGGATTTTGTTGGCATAAGCTGCTGAAAATGGCAAACACTCCAGCGCTTTTGCGGGAATTTAAAATAACTTTCGTCATCAAAGCGGATAATTCGGTCGGGAGCTGGTGGAGATCCTTCCATCCAACCCAAAACATTTGGATCGGAAGTTTGCGATGTCCAAATGAAATTATTCGAACTTGTACGGCCTTCTTTTGCTGTTAACATGATTGAAATATTCACGCCAATTGCCAGTAAACAAGCAAAGAAGAAAAGATTTAATAGAGTTCTCTTCAATTTCATATTGATATTAAGTACTTTATTATTCTTTTTTTGTCACTTTAGGATATTACCTGGGTAGGTATATTTCAACTCTTAATTTTGACAATATTTCCAATTCTGGCACTGGATAGTTAAGCAGTGTTATCTTGCCAGCTTCGGCAATTTAACACTCATCAGTCATCAGTTATCAGTTATCAAATGATACGTTAACTTTGCTGAGCGAGGGTGGCTCTCGTATTTACGGTGGCGATGGATATGACGAGATTTTCCTCGGTCAAGGAGATCGTGTTGTAGGCAGTGCAGGAAAAGACAGTTTTTTTGTCGTTAGCAGTGGCAATAACGTAATTACTAGCTGCTAACTTTGTTTTTGCGCAAAGTATCTAGGTCAATAAAATAAGAGGGGGAAATTTATGATGGCAAAATATTCCCCCCTACCCAAAAACTTATAGAAAGTGGGAATATGTCAGAGCCTACATTTTGCACTTGAGTTTGCAGCCGCTAAAAAGTATGGAGCTTAACGCAGTTTAACTAGTTTTTTAGAGCGAGAGTTAAACCGTCGGCGATCGGAAGCAGGCTCATAGTAACTCTCGTATCTTCGTGAATTTTTTGATTTAAGGCTCTAATTTTAATAGTTCTGGTATCCTTTTTTTCTGGATCTGCTACACTGCCTCCCCAAAGTACATTATCTATCGCAATTAGTCCTCCCGATCGCACCAGTTTTAGTGAAAGTTCGTAGTAGTTAAGATAATTACTTTTATCCGCATCGATGAAAGCAAAATCGAAGGTTTCTGCTTCTCCTTCTGCTAGCAATTTTTCTAAAGTTTCTATTGCTGGGGCGATTTTTAGGTCAATTTTATTCGCAACTCCAGCTTTTTCCCAATAGCGACGAGCGATCGGCGTAAATTCTTCACTAATATCGCAAGCCACTACTTTCCCATCTGTAGGTAAGGCTAAAGCAACTGCTAAAGCACTGTAACCAGTATAAACTCCTACTTCAAGAGTTTTCTTTGCCCTAATTAACTTTATCAATAAAGCCATAAACTGCCCTTGTTCGGGGGATATTTGCATTCGACTGGTGGGATATTTTGCTGTTTCTTCTCGCAGCTGCTGCAAAACTTCAGATTCCCGCAGAGAAACAGATTGAAGGTACTCGTAAAGTCGATCGTCTAATCTGAGAGTTTTACTTGACATTTTAGTGAAGATATTTTTGTCTTATTGTAGATCTCGAACTAATCGTAGCGAGATATCCTAACAACTCAACGCCAATATAATTAATTGCTATCTTGTGAGAGGTGTGGGAAGTATTTGGCTGTTGGCTGTTAGCTATTTGTTTGCCCCATCTCCACATCTCCCCCTCTCCCTCTCCCAAAAACTGCAGAAAGTAGACTTAGAAAAATTGACTATCGACCATTCCCATTACCGTTGCCATTACCACTAGTTCCCAAGACTTTAGCTGTAAGCTTTTCAGGAACTTCTTGCAGGCGATCGTATTGCCAAATAAAGAAACCAACCCCAAGAGTAAGCGATCGCAACTCAACTATAAAATCGTGCATTTCTGCTTGAGGTAAATGAGCGAAGGTGCGATCCCAGCCTTTCCAGCCATCAAGTGTTTCGTAACCTAGAATTTGTCCTCGTCGTCCGCTAATAAGCTGTAGCACCTTAGAGGTAAACTCTGAAGGTGCAGAAACTTTAATTGAAAGAATAGGTTCGAGCAAGACGGGTTTACATTGTGGCATACCCTCACTCATGGCAATACGCGCTGCTTGCTTAAATGCCTGTTCGGAACTATCAACCGAGTGATAAGAGCCATTAGTCAAAGTAACATCTACATCTACCACAGGGAAACCTAATGGTCCGTGTTGTAGATATTCTCGCACTCCAACTTCTACTCCTGGAATATACTGTTTCGGTACTACACCACCGACTATAGTTTCGTGGAAAGAGAAACCCTCACCTCGCGATCGAGGTTTAATATCGAGATAAACATCTCCATAAGCACCGTGACCCCCTGTTTGGTGCTTGTAGCGACCGTGGGAGCTAGTAGTTTGGCGAATAGTTTCTTTATAAGGTACTTGGGGTAAATGAGTGGTCATGGGCAAGTTATACTTGCGACGCAGTCGATCTAAAGCAACTTGCAGGTGAATTTCCCCCTGTCCCCACAGAATTACTTCTTTAGTATCCCCGTGTTGTTCCCAGGATAAGGAAGGATCTTCCTCAATAAGTTTAGTCAAAGCACCGCTTAGCTTAACTTCATCTTTACGATTTTCTGCAGCCAGTGCCAGGGCATAGAGTGGTTCTAGTTGTTGTGCTTTCGGTAATTGCTTAACTTTCTTATCGAAGTTGCTTATAGTATCGCCAGTTTGAATGCCATCTAAGCGACCGATGGCAACAATATCTCCACCTAAAGCTAAATTGGTATACTCTTGTTGTTGACCTTTCATCTGATAGATACCGCCAGCACGAACCCCATTTAGTACCATGCCGTCAGTAAGTTTGCCTTGCCATACGCGAACTAAAGAAAGTCGTCCTCCTTGGGGAGTAAAAAATGTTTTTAAAACTTGTGCTATTGTCTCCTCTTCAGCTTGTGGTTTCAGTCCTCGACGGTGGGAGGTAAGGGCTGGGGCTGGAGCTTCTTTAATTAAAGCATCTAATAGAGGACGAATGCCGTAATCGCGATCGGCAATGCCTAGAAATACAGGAACGATAAGATCTGCGCTGAGATCCTGTTTTAAATCTTTGAGAATCTCTTCCTTAGGAGGTTCTACTTCTTCAATTAATTCTTCTAGAAGATGGTCGTCAAAATCAGCAAGGGTTTCGAGCATTTCATCCCGTGCTATTTTTTCTTCTTCCTGGAGGTGAGAAGGAAGGGGAACTGGATCGGCAGGACTTCCTGAATGGTAGTGATAGGCTTGTTCTGTGACCAGATCGATATAGCCAACTAAATCTTGTCCTTGGCGAATGGGATATTGCTGGGGAACTAAGGGACGGCTAGAGACCTCTTGGAGAGCGTGGAGAACCTCCATATAGCCGTTTTTAGACTTATCCATCTTGTTAATTAATACTAGATGGGGAATTTCCCAATCGTCGAGAAATTTAAATAAGGGAGCTAAAGTTAAAACTCGATCGACTACTGGCTCGCAAACAACTATAGCTGCTCCTGCTCCTACCAAAGCGTTATAAGTTTCTTGGGCAAATTCGATCGAACCAGGACAGTCAAGAAATGTAAAGTTAATATCATTATACTTAGTACTGGCGGCAGATACTTCTACGCTCATCTGGCGAGTTCGTGCTTCTGCTGCACTGTCACCAACGGTATTGCCTTCTTTGATGCTGCCTTTACGGGAAATAGAACCTGTAACAAATAGCAAACTTTCAAGTAAAGTCGTTTTACCACCAGAATAAGGGCCAACAATGGCAACATTACGGGTGTTTTCTAAGGCTTTTTTATTCATATATCGATCCCCAAAATGGAAATATGTCACTAGCTGACACTGCTGTGCAAACAAGGTGAAGGAGAGATTTAAAAGGAGGGATGAAGGATAAAGGATTAGGAATGAGGATAACGATCCCGCGCTATCTAGTACGCCTAAAGTGATAGATAGGGGATTCAAACCCTGAATAACTGGCGATGAATTTACTCATCTTTGAGATTTTATCCTTCATAATTTATTTGAGATCTGAGAAGTGCGCGTTCTTTCTTGAGTCTTTATTCCTCCTCTTGCTTTGCCCCGAAGTGGCTCTACAGTCAGTGCGAGTCAACAAGTTTGAGTTAAGGGCAAATTAAGTCCTTATGATTGTTAGATTAACTCGTTCTAGACTCATTAATGAGAAAATTGCAATCTCTTGTAATGAATTAATTAAATTTTACTTAATTTTTTTTCATTCTTATCTGGAAGCAAAATTGCCGATCTCTCTTGTCTGTTAGTAACGTTATATTGACAAAAAGCTGAGATTTTATCTGTATATGGAGTTATATCGTGGATGTAAAAACAAATATTTATAACATTCTTCTATTAAATAGTTATTATTTGGCTCGCGCTAAGGTAAAACAAAAATGACCTCAGAAACGATTAAGCTCTTTCTCATAGAAGATGACCCCATCTTCCGACGGGGTTTGTCCGTTGTATTGGAAGAGTACAGCGATATCGAAATTATCGAAGCAGCGGAGACAGGCGATCGCGCTCTGGAAATTTTACGGATGCTGTACGCTGACGATCGAGAACCTGATTTGGTGGTTTTAGAGCTGGGTTTAGGAGGTTATTTCTCAGAGCAAATGTCTGGTTGGCAACTGTGTCAGCAAATAATAAGTTATTATCCAGATTTGCCAATTTTTTTGCTCGCTGCCAATCCAAAAGCTGAAGAATTGATAACAGCAAGAGCAAGTGGAGTTCGAGGTTATTGTCCCAAAGGAGTAGAAATTAGCGAATTAGTAACGGGCTTTCGCAAGGTAAAATCTGGCGAAACTTACGGCTGGGAAGCAATTCCAAGTTCGACAGGAGCTAGTAAATTTTTTGGAGGAAAGTTTGCTAGAAGAGGACAATACCCTCGTAAATGGCTCGAAAAAGCCCGAAAATCAGGTTTAGAGCAAATTAATGACAATTTGACAAAAGTCAAAAGTCAGCTAAAAAAAAAGCGAGCGCTTTCGTTAGACGGGCTATTTTGGAGCGGACGTTATCGAGAACTCTTGGCTGCAAAGTGGTTAATTAAGCGAGTTTTACCCCCTCCTAGAATTGTTAGATCGAGAAAACCAGAACCCGAAATTTCTCAAACAGATAGCACCGAAAACATAATACTTCCACCAAAAAATAATTCTCTTGTCAAAAGCTCGGAAGCATCCATAACTTTAGCCCTGTTTGATAAAACTTTAACTAAAATTCAATTTGGCGTTAACAATTTAACAGAAGTACCTTTAGAAATTGATATTCTTCAAGTTGATAAAAAACGGGAGTTGTTGTATTTAGTTCTCGATCGAATCAGAAAAATTACAGAACAGCTGCAAGTATCGAAAAAAACCTACGAAAAGTTGGTTGAAGAAATAGATATCATTTTACGAGATTTATGGAAAGAGCCTGCTCGCGATTTTTTTTGTAAATACTATACCAAGGACATTCAGGACAATAAATACGATCTCATCAATCAGGTACTAGAAGAAGACCCAATTGTTAGAGAAGAGGTACTTAACAACATTCCTTTAGTTTTAGAGCTTTTTGCTTATTTAATATATCAAAAACCATTAATGATAGACGATCGCATTTATCGTTTGTCAAATTCTTTTGACTATGTTGAATCCACAAGACTGGCAGAACTGTTAATACAAAATCTAACAATTCAAATTGCTAATGGAGTAATGACAGTAATTTTGAATTACTTTTCAGAAACAAAAGATATAATACAAAATATTTATGACAGGCAGTTTATTTCTTCGCGGGAAATAGCAAAATTTCGCAATAGTTTGTCGTGGAGATATCGGAAAGAAAAATACATAGAAAACCCTAAATATATTTTTGAGAGCAAATATCGTTTGTTGTTTTTTAACGGAAAAAGTATTAAAAAAACATTTGTATATGCCAGGCGAACAGAAGAATTAGAGCAACTTAGAGGAGTTCCTTGGCTGACAACAATAGCTCTAGAAAGCAAAGACGCGATCGCTCCACTTTTACGCTCGGTAGTAGGTTTTCTAGGCAATGGATTAGTTTACATTCTCACCCAAGTAATTGGTAGAGGCATTGGCTTGATTGGTCGAGGTATTATCCAAGGAGTAGGTAATACAATACAAGATAGTAGGTATAGTAAAGATAACGGTAACACCAATAGAGGTAAATACGAACAACCCTAGAGTGTGTCAAACTGGAAATATGGAGCTAAGTTTTGGGATAAAGCAATTGGGAGATAGGCAGACGATCGTTACTAACTTAAAGAAAAATAAGTCAGGACTGCGGCCTAGAAGCAAAAAAAGTCCGTGGCGACACCTGTGGCGAGTAACTGCTAGTTTGATGATTTTTCAAGGCGTATTGATAGGAACGCCAACATGGGCCAATGGGGAAGAAAATACTCTAAGTTACAGCGAACTGTTAAGAAAAATAGAAGCAGGGGAAGTAAAAGAAGTATCGATCGACCCAGTGAACCAGAGAGCAAAGGTAACTCTCAAAAATCAAGGAGAAAACGCCACTCCCAAAGAAGTAGTAATTTTCCAAAATAACAACCAAGAGTTAAAAGATAGGAGTATAAAAAACAACGTAGACTACAGTATCGATGCTTCTGTAGATCGATCGACAGCTATCAGCATAGCAATTCAGTTGCTGTTTATCCTATTTATCATCGCCATAATAGCGATGTTAGTGCGTCGCTCGACAAATGCTTCCGGTCAAGCCATGAACTTCGGCAAGTCAAAGGCTAGATTCCAGATGGAAGCTAAAACAGGAATGACATTCTCTGATGTAGCTGGCATTGAAGAAGCCAAAGAGGAACTCGAAGAAGTTGTAACTTTCCTCAAACAACCAGAAAAATTTACAGCCATAGGTGCGAAGATACCTAAAGGAGTACTCTTAGTAGGCCCTCCTGGTACGGGAAAAACCTTGTTAGCCAAAGCAGTAGCTGGCGAAGCAGGAGTACCATTCTTTAGTATATCTGGCTCGGAATTCGTAGAGATGTTTGTTGGGGTGGGAGCTTCGCGAGTGCGAGATTTATTTAAAAAAGCTAAAGAAAATGCCCCTTGTTTAGTGTTTATCGATGAAGTCGATGCAGTAGGTCGCCAGCGGGGAGCTGGTTATGGTGGCGGTAATGACGAGCGAGAACAGACCCTAAACCAACTATTAACCGAGATGGACGGGTTTGAAGGCAATAATGGCATAATTATCATCGCTGCTACTAACCGTCCAGACGTACTAGACTCGGCTTTATTACGCCCTGGACGTTTCGATCGACAAGTAATTGTTGATTATCCAGATTTGAAAGGACGTTTAGGAATTTTAGACGTTCACGCTCGCAATAAGAAAATAGACCCAGAAGTTTCTCTCGAAACAATTGCCCGTCGGACTCCAGGTTTTACAGGAGCAGATCTGTCCAATCTATTGAATGAAGCGGCTATTCTTACAGCTAGACGGCGAAAAGAGGCCATCACCATGCTAGAAATTGGCGACGCTATAGATAGGGTCATAGCTGGTATGGAAGGTACGCCTCTAGTTGATAGTAAGAGTAAAAGGTTAATCGCCTATCACGAGATCGGTCACGCCATAGTTGGCAGTCTCACTTCCGGTCACTATCCTGTAGAAAAAGTAACCCTCATACCCAGAGGACGAGCAAAAGGTTTAACTTGGTTTACTCCTGATGAAGAGCAAGATTTAGTCAGCAGAACTCAAATATTAGCTCGCATTACAGGTCTTCTCGGCGGCAGAGCAGCAGAGGAAGTAATTTTTGGCAATGGTGAAGTAACTACTGGTGCGGGGAACGACTTAGAAAAAGTTACTTCTTTAGCACGGCAGATGGTCACGAAATTTGGCATGTCCGATCTAGGCCCTATTGCACTAGAGAGCGAAAATGGATCTGGTTTCTTGGGTAGCGATCTCAATAATCGTTCGGAATATTCTCAAGAAATAGCAGTTCATATTGATGCCCAAATACAATCGATTGTTGCTCAGTGTTACAAACAAGCCAGAAATATTATCGAGGAAAATCGAAATATTATCGATCGACTGGTGGATATATTAATCGATTTTGAAACCATTGGAGGCGAAGAGTTCCGTAAAATTTTAAATGAAACAACCAAAATCAAGGCAATAGACACAGAGAAAAAAACAAGTTCTTTAGACAAGGTTTTTTAACAGTTACCAGTGACCAGTTATGTGTTATCTAATGTCACGGTAAAAATCTGTCTAAAGCTGCCTTTAAGTGTTCGATTTCAGTTTCAATATTACCCTCGTTAGAGGCGCGGGTAATACACTCGCTCAAGTGTTCGTCCAAGATAATCCGCGCTACGCGATCGAGCGCACCTCGAATTGCAGCAATCTGAACCAAAACTTCCGGACAAGGACGATCTTCACTGACCATAGTTTTAACTCCTCTAATGTGACCTTCGATTCGAGAGAGTCGATTAATAATCTTCCGTGAAGATTCCTCACTATGAATGTGTGGAGTTCCTGGATCTATATTATGGTGCCCGTGTCGATCCCCAGCATTGGGATTTGATTGTAGCTGTTGTGAGTTATTCTGTTTTTTCTCTTGGTCTTGGGTAGTAAAACTTTTATTTTTATTAGTCAAGTCCTTGACTCCTTGAAATTTCCGAATCGCTTAAAAAAAAGGGCTACAAAAAATCTAGAAAAATCCAGACAGCCTCTATTTAACTTATAACGCGCCATATCTAAGGATAAAGTGTAGTTTGAAGGCTGTCTGGATTTTTCTGTATTTACTTTTTGAGGAGAAAAATCTCCTCCACTAACTATTCTTGCTAATCTTCTTGTTCTTCTTCTTCTTCTTCTTCAAAATCGTCCATCATCATATCTATCTCTTCGCTGTCAATATCCAGCATGGGATCGAAAGAACGATTTAACGATTCCGAAATCGAAGAGGTGCTGTTGGTATAAACGCGAGCAGTTCGATCGTCTATGATCGCGTCTTCATTGTCAGTGAAATTTTCAACAGTTAACCGTCGCGATCGAGACTCATTATCGATACCGACGTTGTCCCCTAGATCCAACCCCTCATAGTCATCTCCCGAAGAAGTATACATAGAGTTACTGCGGGAACCTAAGCCATCGCCGCGCAGAAAACTAGAATCGGAGTCATTTACAGTTCCTAGGGGCAAGTCTTCGTGAGTATTGAAGCCAGTTCCAGCAGGAATCAAGCGTCCGATAATTACGTTTTCTTTGAGACCTCTGAGCCAATCAGACTTACCTTCAATTGCTGCTTCAGTTAGAACGCGGGTTGTCTCTTGGAAACTAGCAGCACTAATGAAGCTATCCGTATTTAGCGACGCTTTTGTAATCCCCAGTAACACGGGAGTATAGCGAGCTGGCGCGCCTCCTGTAATCGCCATGGCTTCATTTACCTGCTCGATTTGGCGTAAATCTACTAGTTCTCCAGGCAACATAGTCGTGTCGCCTCCGTCGTCTACCCTCACTTTAGAAGTCATTTGCCGCACGATAACTTCAATGTGCTTGTCGGAAATATCAATGCCTTGAGACTGATATACCGACTGCACTTGTTCGACTAAAAAGTTCTGTGTCTTTTGCAGTCCAATCAAAGCAGCTTCGTAGACACCTTTATCTTCTACGTGGAAATTGAAGAAGATTTCTAATATTTCGTGAGGATTTGAAGGACCGTCAGTCAAGGGTTCTGCAGCTTCTACTCGCTGACCGTCAGAAACGATCAAATTTTGTCCTGGTGCGAGGGGATATTCGCTAATTACTCCATCGTCCTCTACAACCTTCAAATTTACTATTTCGTCCTCTCCATATTCTGCTTGGCAGGTGCCTGGACGACGATTCAAGATGCAAGCTTCCTTTGGTTTGCGACCTTCTAATAATTCTTCAATTCTCGGCAGACCCTGGATGATATCACCTGTCTTGGAGCGCTCGAATACGAGTAGTACTAAATTATCTCCTCGTTGTACCAAATCTCCATCGTCGATATGCAGAATTGCTCCAGCAGATACTCGATAAGGACGGGCTAAGCGCAAAGTTATTTCTGACTCTGTCTCCCCTTTAGTAACTGATACTACTTGACCGGAATTTTCTGCCGTAAATTCTGGAGCTATTTTGGTGCCTGCTACTAGCAATTGCCCTTCTTTCACCACAGGTGTTTGGGGAACTTTTAGAGTGACTCGATCGACATCCCTAACTATCAGAATCCGACGAATTGCCTCTACTCCTTCCCTAATCCCTCGTACTTCACCTTCATTTTCTTTACACTGGATCTCCGTACGAGCTATGACAGCACCTTTTGGTATTTCTTGACCGTCTTCTACTAGCAATCGCGTTACTATATTGCCCCCTAAAGGATCGCTATCTGTATCGCGACGCAGCACCAAAGATTCTAAAATCACCATCTGCAGGCGCTGAGACTCTGGATTTTCTTCATCTACTTTCAGCTCAATATCGGCAGAAATATTAGAAGCTGTTTCTAATTCGCTGGCGGAGTCAGTGTTAATTTCTAAAACTAATTGAGTACTTAGTAAGGAAACTGCTTCTACTGACTTGACTCTTTCTCCATCTTTAAAGTAAATTCTTTGTACCGATCGCAGCTCGATTTGCCTGCCCCCTTCCTGGTTTATAGAACCCTGGGATGGAGCTGCTGGTTCGTCTGCTACTTTATATTCTTCAACTGGTCTCAATAGGAGAGCTGGCCCTTCAGTAGTTTCGACTAATTCTGCATAGCGCAACTCATTTATCTTGACTGCGTCTAGTACTTCAGTACCAGGCTGTAGCAATTGTTCGTGTAAATCTGCTGCAGCGGGATCGTCGCTTAAGTGCAACTCCCCTGGTTTAACAATAATCTCCCGCAGAATATCGTTCTTCTGAATTACTTCTACCACCCCAGAAGACTGGCAGAATATATCTTTAACTACTTCGGTACCGGCTTCTACATATTGACCGTCTTCTACTAACAGCAGTGAGATATCCTTATTAACTTCGTGGCTCTCTTCGGGAATCCAGAGCAGAGTTCCGCCTTGCACGACTTCATAACCCTGCTTGCGACTGCCTTTAGAGATTTCCACCCCCGCGTATTTAATAATACCCCCAGTATGGGTTGTATAGCGATCGTCAATCAATTCTGCCACTATGGCATGATTTTGTACTTTGGTTCCTGGAGTGGCTCTGAGCAAAAATCGCTGACCGTTGGCGGTATCGATGATGTACTGTTCCCGACCTCCAGTACTTTCTACATGGACTTTGGCTTGGTCTAGTAACACCGAAGCGGTAATAATTTCAATCTCCCGACTTCCTGGAGTGAGTCGTACTACTCCACCACTGGCAGTAACTAACTTAGTTTCTGCTAAGACTGTTCCAGGCTCGACTCGAGCGCCATTTTTAACTACTGATTCAGCGCCAGGGGGCAAGTTGTACACTTCTCCCGATAAAACCCAAAGCAATCCACCTCTTTGAGCAATCCTGGTCGTATTTCCCTGCCGATCTGTTTTCTCCTCTGGCACTAAATCGGCAAAGAGCACTTCTCCTGCTAAATCTGAGGATACGTCTTTGGTTGCCTTTTCTGTAGATTTTTGGTGTTTTTGGGATGCTACTACTTCTATCAGTAGTTGACCTTCTTCAACGACGCTACCGTCTTCTATTAATAGAAGAGAACCAGCAGACACAGATATAGCGATCGCTTTGCTCCCATCACTTGGTTCGAGTACTAATTCTCCAGGAACTTCTACTTGTTCTCGGTCTTCTCCGTGACGAGTCCGCACTTTTCTGGTGGTGAGTTTTTTCCACTTGACAGTTCCAGATTTTTCTGCTTTTACTATTCTGGCTACTTCTCCTGTAAACACCCCTCCCGTGTGGAAGGTGCGCATTGTTAGCTGAGTACCTGGTTCTCCAATTGATTGAGCGGCAATAATTCCTATTGCTTCCCCCATATCCACCATTTTACCGTGGGCGAGGCTCCAGCCATAGCAGTACTGGCAAACACTGCGAGCGACTTCGCAGGTCAGAGGCGATCGCACCCACACTTCTTTTACTGTGTTTTCGATTTTTTTGGCCAAATCTTCGTCCATATCCTGGTTGCGTTTGGCGATTACTTCTCCAGTTTTTGGATCGACTACGTCTCTTGCTAAAAGCCTTCCCATGAGGCGATCTCTTAGGGGAATCAGGGTGCGATCGCCATCAGTCATAGCTTCTATGCGGAGACCTCTTTGGGTGCCGCAGTCTACCTCCCGCGCAATTACATCTTGGGATACGTCTACTAATCGACGAGTTAGATAGCCCGAATCTGCGGTGCGTAAAGCTGTATCTACCAGCCCTTTCCTGGCTCCATATGAGGATATAATATATTCAGTTACTGTTAGACCTTCTCGGAAGTTGGTTTTAATTGGCAAATCGATAATCTGTCCTTGAGGATCTGCCATTAGACCCCGCATTCCCACTAACTGACGCACCTGGGATAAGTTTCCCCTCGCTCCACTAAACGCCATCATATAAACGGAGTTTAGAGGGTTAGTCTCCTGGAAATTTCTCACCACTTCTTGTTTTAGGGCTTCGGAAGTGCTATTCCAAGTATCAATTACTTTTTGGAACCGTTCTACCTCCGTTATTTCCCCTCTGGCATAGCGCTTTTCTGTAGCTTTAATTTCAGATTCTGCTTCTTCGAGCATTTCGCGCTTAACTGGGGGTACTTGCAGGTCGTCTACGCTAATGGATACTCCTGCTTTGGTTGCATAGCGGAAACCCATTTCCTTTAGTTTGTCTGCTACTTCAGCACAGCGCGCACTGCCGTAGATAGTATAAGCCCAGGAAATTAATTTCTTTAGCTGACGTTTATCGACAATTTGGTTGTAAAATACCATTTTTTCCGCTTTATGAGTAATTAGTTAAATTTGTTGTCATTAAGGACGTTCCAGAAATGTCCTCAAAGTTCTCAGTTGTCAAGGTATCTTTACATATCTATAAAAAACCTTTATTGTGCGAGTGCTTCTTGAATAGTTATGTTGTAAAGTATACGACCAGGAGTAGTTCTTATATACTGGCAAATCGTCTCTCCTGAAGCAGTCTCGCGAATAAACCTCTCTCTGTAATATTTGATAATGGTTCCGTCATCGGACTCTTTTGTTTTCACTACCTCTTCATCTGGCTTTTCAGTTTGTACCTCACCTTGATAGCGAACCCAAACCTTAGCGTGAATGTCTACGTATCCCTGTTCGTAGGCTCTTAAAGCATCTTTTAGATTAGCAAAGTAGGTTTCTTCTTCTTGTTCTATTGCCGGATTTTCTGCGGTCAAATAGTAACAACCCAAAACCATATCCTGAGAAGGCGCAATTATGGGGCGACCTGTAGCTGGAGAGAGTATATTATGACAAGCCAGCATTAACAATCGCGCTTCTGACTGGGATTCCAGGGATAGAGGAACGTGAACCGCCATTTGATCCCCGTCAAAATCGGCGTTGAAAGGAGGACAAACTAGAGGGTGAAGCTGAATGGCACGACCGTCAACTAGTATGGGTTCAAAAGACTGAATCCCTAAGCGGTGTAGGGTGGGAGCGCGGTTGAGCAACACTGGGTGTCCGGCAATTACTTCTTTTAAAACATCCCAAACGCTCGGATCGCCTCTTTGAATTAGTTTTTTGGCTGCTTTAATATTATTGACCAATCCGCTCACAATCATGCGGTGAATGACAAAGGGTTGAAACAGCTCGATCGCCATCTCTCTGGGCAAACCGCATTGATATATTTTCAATTTCGGGCCGACTACAATTACCGATCGTCCCGAATAGTCCACCCGTTTACCTAACAAGTTTTGTCGGAAGCGTCCCTGTTTCCCTTCGATAATATCTGAAAGGGACTTGAGGGGACGATTATTCGCACCTACAACTGTGCGACCTCGCCTGCCGTTATCGATCAAAGCATCTACCGCTTCTTGAAGCATCCGCTTTTCATTGCGCACGATGATTTCTGGCGCTAAGATTTCCTGCAAGCGCGCCAGTCGATTGTTGCGATTAATTACGCGACGATAGAGGTCGTTTAAATCCGAGGTAGCAAAACGTCCTCCATCCAGTTGCACCATAGGACGCAGGTCTGGCGGAATTACGGGGATCACCGTTAGTACCATCCACTCAGGACGGGCTCCAGTAGCAATAAAGTTGTCAATAACTCGCAGACGCTTAATTAGTTTGGCGCGCTTTTGACCTTTAGCATTAACTATGTCTTCCCGCAGTTTTTCGGCTTGTTCTTCTAGTTGTAACTCTTCTAGCAGTCTCTGAATTGCTTCTGCGCCAATTCCTACCTCGACTCCTAACAACTCCGAGTCTTCGCTGTAAAGTTGCTCTTCAATCTCGATCCACTGATCTTCTGTGAGCAATTGTTTGGGTTCTAGGTTTTTAGCGTTACCTGGATCGAGAACTACGTAGGCATTAAAATAAACTATTTGTTCTACATCTCGCAGAGGCATATCCAGCAAAATACTGAGATAGCTAGGAATCCCTTTAAGATACCAAACGTGAGTTACTGGAGCTGCTAACTTGATAAACCCCATGCGATGGCGGCGAACTCTAGATTCGGTAACTTCTACACCACAACGCTCGCAGACAATTCCTCTATGGCGCACCCGTTTATATTTTCCGCAGTGGCATTCCCAGTCTTTAGACGGACCAAAAATTCGCTCGCAGAAAAGCCCGTCCATTTCTGGTTTAAGGGTTCTGTAATTAATAGTTTCCGGTTTGGTTACTTCACCCACAACTTGACCGTTGGGAAGAGTTCTTTCTCCCCATTGACGAATTCTCTCAGGACTTGCTAGACCAATTTTAACGTAGTCAAAGCGCTGTTCGAGCTGATTTCTCATGTCTTTTTTTATTTGTTGTTTGTTCTTTGTTTTTTGTTATTAGATTGTTAATTGTGGAAAGATTTTTAGAATCCTACTAACAACTAACAATCTAAAAAACGATTTTTATGCTTCTTCTTCTTGAAGATCTTCGGTAGTGAGAGATTCGTAAGTTGGTCTGTTTGGTGTCCGACGGAAACTATCAGACATTAGATCGACCTCTACATCCCGACTAGTGCCGTCATCTGCTGTTTCAACTTTATGTACTGAAATATCGAGTCCCAAAGATTGCAATTCTCGCATTAGTACTTTAAAAGATTCTGGGGTTCCAGGTCTGGGAATGGGTTTCCCTTTGACGATCGCGTTGAGTGCTTCGTTTCTTCCTTGCATGTCGTCGGATTTCACTGTTAGCAATTCTTGCAGTGTATAAGCCGCGCCGTAAGCTTCTAATGCCCATACTTCCATTTCTCCGAAGCGCTGTCCTCCTTGTTGGGCTTTTCCACCCAGAGGTTGCTGGGTTACTAGGGAGTAAGGACCGGTAGAACGAGCGTGAATCTTGTCGTCTACGAGGTGTACTAGCTTGAGCATGTAAGCATAACCTACTGTGACTGGGCGATCGAAGGGTTCTCCGGTACGACCGTCATAAACTTGAATCTTGCCAGGATTTTGAGGCTCAAATATCCAGCTTCTTCCTTGTCTGCGGCTCCCCTCTTCTATTTTGCCGTGTACTGTTAAGCGGGAGGCTTCTTCCCCATACATTTCGTCGAAGGGAGTTATTTTAGAACGCATTCCCAAATTGGCTCCTGCCCAACCTAACAAGCACTCAAATACTTGTCCTACGTTCATCCTAGAAGGTACGCCCAGAGGATTTAGCACGATATCTACTGGGGTTCCGTCGGGCAAGTAGGGCATATCTTCTATGGGCAAAATCCTGGAAATGATCCCTTTATTTCCGTGTCGCCCTGCCATTTTATCGCCTACCTGTATTTTCCGTTTTTGGGCGACGTAGACTCTTACCACCATATTTGCTCCAGGGGGAAGTTCGTCTCCTTCCTCGCGGGTAAATACGCGCACGTCTACAACTCTTCCTTTTTCTCCGTTGGGTACGCGCAAAGAGTTATCTCTTACGTCTCTGGCTTTTTCGCCAAAGATTGCCCGCAATAATTTTTCTTCTGGGGGCTGATCTGATTCTCCTTTGGGGGTTACTTTTCCAACCAAGATGTCTCCAGATTCTACCCAAGCCCCAATACGAATAATTCCTCGCTCGTCTAAGTTTCTCAGAGCATCTTCTCCGACGTTAGGAATTTCGCGAGTAATTTCTTCTGGCCCTAGTTTAGTTTGTCGCGCCTCAATTTCGTATTTTTCTACGTGAATACTGGTGTAAACGTCGTCATATACTAGGCGTTGGCTAATCAGAATTGCGTCTTCATAGTTGTAGCCTTCCCACGGCATATAGGCTACCAGAATATTCTGACCTAGAGCTAATTCTCCTCCTTCAGTAGCGGAGCCGTCGGCTAATACTTGACCTGGAACTACGTCTTCTCCCTCGTATACTAAGGGGCGCTGATTCAAGCAGGTATCTTGGTTAGATCTTTGGTACTTTTGCAGGTAGTAGACAATTTCTTTTCCTTCTTCTTTTGCTTGTTTCTTGTTCTCTTCCCCTGGAGGCGGTGCGGTTACTCGCACTTTTACCACCTTGGCATCCACGCGGGTAACAATACCGTAAGTACGAGAAACTACTACCATCCCCGAATCTCTTGCTGCCTGTGCCTCTAGTCCCGTTCCTACTAGAGGTCGCTCTGGACGCAATAGAGGTACTGCTTGCCTTTGCATGTTGGAACCCATTAGAGCGCGGTTAGCGTCGTCGTGTTCGAGGAAAGGAATCAAGGAAGTTGCTACCGATACGATCTGCAAAGGCGAGATCGCAACGTAGTCTACTTGTTCTGGAGTTGTAGTCGAAAACTCTTGGCGGTAGCGTACTGGAATTGTTCCTCCCAGAATATGCCCTTCTTCATCTGTGGCTACGTCTCCTGGGGCTACTCGCATATCGTCTTCTTCATCTGCTGTTAGATATACGGGTTGCTGCTCTTTGAGTACCCTACCGTTTTCTACGCGATAGTAGGGAGTTTCAATAAATCCGTATTGATTGACGCGAGCATAGGTGGCTAAAGAACCGATTAATCCTGCGTTTGGTCCTTCTGGAGTTTCTACCGGACAAATCCTACCGTAGTGGGAGGGGTGAATGTCTCGCACGGCAAAACCAGCTCTTTCTCTAGTTAAACCTCCAGGTCCTAAAGCTGAGAGTCGCCGCTTGTGGGTCAACTCTGCTAAGGGATTGGTTTGATCCATAAACTGAGATAGTTGGGAGGAGCCAAAAAATTCTTTAATTGCTGCCACCAGAGGTTTTGGATTGACTAAAGAAGCGGGGGTAAGGCTGTCAGCATCGCTAACTGTCATGCGTTCCCGAATAATCCGCTCCAAGCGGTTCAATCCTACCCGCACTTGGTTTTGTAACAATTCTCCTACCGATCGCACCCGACGATTGCCTAAGTGGTCGATGTCGTCGGTGCTGCCGATATCAAATTCTAAGTTAATTAAGTAGTCGATCGCTGACAAGATGTCTGTAGGTGTCAGCACTCTGATTGTATCGGCAATGTTGAGGCGCAGTTTCTTGTTCAGCTTGTAGCGACCTACTCTTCCCAAATCGTAGCGCTTACTGTCGAAAAATCGCGATTCTAGTAGTTGCTGTCCCCCACTTACTGTTGGCGGTTCCCCTGGGCGTAGTTTGCGATACAATTCTAACAATGCATCTTCTTCGCTGGGGCTGCCTTCTTTGTCTAAAGTTTTTTGATAATATTCTGGATGGCGCAAGCTGTCTAAAATTTCGTTGTCTCCCAGCCCGATCGCTTTGAGCAGTACCTGGGCTGATAGCTTCCGCGTTTTATCTATTCTCACCCAGACTAATCCGTTTTTGTCTGTCTCGAATTTTAGCCAGGCTCCTCGATTGGGTATTAAAGAGGCTGAATAGGTACGTCTTCCGTTTTTGTCTGTTTCGGCTTTATAGTACACTCCTGGGGAGCGCACGATTTGATTTACTATTACTCGTTCTGCACCATTGATAATAAATGTTCCCCGTTCGGTCATCAGGGGCAGATCCCCAATGAACACTTGCATTTCATTGATCTCGCCTGTTTCTTTATCAATTAGGCGAGTAGGTACGTACATCTGCACTGCGTAGGTGCTATCTCGACGCTTAGCCTCTTCTACGTCATATTTAGGCTCTTTGAGTTGGTAATCTTGTCCCATGAAGTGCAACTCTAGTTTTCCCGTATAGTCACTTATGGGGGAGAAGCTATTTAGTTCTTCTATCAACCCTTCTTCGAGAAACCAGCGAAAAGAAGAGCGTTGTATTTCAATTAGGTCTGGTAGTAGTTTATCGGTTAATTCGCTCATGGTTTAAGGTGCGATCGCAGCTAGAGATAATGGGTTTGGCTAGAATTATTTGGCTAAAATTGGGATTATAGATAGTGAATTCTAAAAAATTAGCCGAGCTGTGAACTTAATTAAGTCCACAATGTATTTTTCTCCTCAATTTTATTTTCATTATCTAGAAAAATTTCCTTATATTAGTCTACTCACAGATGTATGCACGGCCAAAAACATCTTATCTAACCTAATGATGTATGTCCTATTTTTGGTCGTAACTTCTCACATTATGGCTTAATTGCTCAAATTTCAAGTCAGTTTTTCTCTAATGAAAGAATAATCAATCCCCTGTTTGTCATCCTAAAGACAATTGAAACAGTTGACAAGCGTTATTGGTTGTTTCTCTTGCTAAACTCTCTAATGAAGTTTGCCTTAAAGAAGCTAGGTATTCGGCTACGTAACGCACGTAGGACGGCTCATTTCTTTTTCCTCGCTTGGGTACAGGAGCTAGAAAAGGACAGTCTGTTTCTATTAACAAGCGATCGCTCGGGACTAAGCAAGCACTTTCTTTAATTTGCCGAGCATTTTTAAAAGTAACTATCCCGCTAAAACTAATATAAAAACCCAAATCTAAAAACCATTTTGTTTCTTCTGGCGTCCCTCCCCAACAGTGCATCACACCTCTAACTGGTCCGCGCTCTCGCCAAAAATTTTCAAATAGTTCTCGCAAGGGGGCTGCTGCGTCTCTGCAGTGAATGATGACTGGTTTGTCTAGTTGTCTGGCTATCTCTAACTGTGCTTGTAATACTTTCTGTTGTTGCTCGTAATTATCAGCTTTATATAAATCTAGCCCCATTTCCCCTATTGCCACTACTCGCGGATCGGATTTGGCAAGTTCTAGAATTCGCTCGGCTGTTTGAGATGTCCATTTTTCACAGTCTAGAGGGTGCAGTCCTACTGCAAAAGACAACTCTGAAAATTTATCGGCTATTGCTTGAATGCTTCCAAATTCTGTTGGTTCTACACAAGAGTGTACTAAATGAACTACCCCTGCTTCTTGCCAACGTTTCTGTAGCAAGATTAAGTCTTCTTGAAAAACATCAAAATTGACGTGGACGTGGGTATCTATTAGCTGCATTTGCTGACTTTTACTACCTCTGTTTGCCTAATTGGAGCTATTAAATGATTCAAAGGCTCTATTTATTTGGTTTTTTGGGAAATAATTGCAGTCTCAACAGCTAACTACTTTCTTTAACAGCGATCGCGGTGGATATACTTTAGGAAGGTACTGCGACTTTTTTCAACGCTCTTGCTAGACGGGCTTTTTTCCTAGCACCATTATTGCGGTGTAGCACTCGACGTTTTACTGCTTTATCGATTTTGCTGTAGGCATCTGACATAGCTTTTTGTACCTGCTCCATTGTTTCTGGAGTTGGAGTTGCCGTGTAGTCTTCTACTGCTTGAAAGTATTTTTTCATCAAAGTTCTTACCGCTGATTTGTAAGCTTTGTTGCGCAGGCGATTGCGCTCGTTGATTTGGATGCGCTTAATTGCAGATTTTGAATTTGCCACAGTTATTGCTACTATACTCTTACTTGTCGCACTAATGGAACATTATACTCGAACCTTAATTATAACAATATAAGTACCCCAGTCACAAGAAAAATTCTAGAGACTAAATAGGGATTGATATAGCAATGTTAGAAACTGAGTATATTATAATCCAACACGAAATTAAGAAAACGACCGAGAAAAAAATCCAGGTTAAGCTATAGAAGAGAGTTGTGGTGGAAGCAAAAGACTCATTGACTAACTGAGAGTGCTTAGCTTACATATTAACTCCGATCGGGTATTAGCTAAAAGGGGGTTCGGGCTCTATGCTGCGAATCATTACTCAGCTTGCTGAGGCAAAAACCGAACTAGGACGAATAGGAGAGCGCGCCCGCGACGAGCAGATAAAAATCCCAGAGGCAGCAGTTAGGAACATCCTAGAAACCGTAAAGCGCCAAGGGAATAAAGCACTCCTAGATTACGCAAAAAAGTTTGACTGGGGACAAACTCTGAGTCTTGGGAATATGCGGGTTAGCGGCTCGGAATTAGATGCTGCTTATCAACAGATATCAAAAGAGTTACTCGATGCCATACAGCTAGCCAAAACCAATATAGAAGCTTTTCACAAACAGCATCTTCCCCAATCTTGGGTACAATTCGAGGAAGACAATGTCGTATTGGGCAAGCGCTATACTCCGGTGGATAGAGCAGGAATATATGTACCTGGAGGGATAAAATCCTATCCCAGCACGGTACTCACGAACGCTATACCTGCCAAAATTGCTCGCGTGCCTCAGATTGTCATGGTAACTCCACCAGGAGGAGTGGACTCAAAAATTAATCCAGCTGTCTTAGTAGCTGCACAAGAAGCAGGGATCGAGGAGATTTATCGAATAGGAGGAGCGCTGGCGATCGCTGCTTTAACCTACGGCACTGAAACTATCCCCAAAGTAGACGTAATCGCTGGAAAGGGAGATATTGAGGTGGCGATCGCTAAAAAATTGGTCTACCCTACTGTGGGGATCGATTCAGTCGGAGGACCTCCAGAAATAATAATTGTCGCCGACGATCAGGCAAATCCTCAAGTACTGGCAATAGATTTACTAGCACAAGCAGAACAAGATCCTATGGGTGCGGCAATCTTATTAACTACAAGTATGTCTTTAGCTAAAAAAGTTCAATATGAAGTAGAAAAACAACTAGAAAACCATCCCAGCAGGATACCTACGGAAAAAGCGATCGCCCACTACGGTTTAGTTGTAGTGGTTGAATATTTAGAAGAAGCTGCCGAACTATCAAATCTGTTTGCACCACAAAAGCTGCAATTAGAGGTTGCCGAGCCTTGGGAATTACTCGAGCAAATTCGCCACGCTGGGGCTATTTTTTTAGGCAACTCTACCCCCAAAGCGGTAGGAGATTATTTGGCTGGACCAAATAGCAATCTACCAACTTCTGGGTCAGCACGTTATGCTTCTGCTTTAGGAGTAGAATACTTTATCAAACATTCGAGTTTAATTGAATACTCTAGCACTGCTCTCAAGAAAGTCTCTAGTGCTATTGAAATTCTCGCACTAGCAGAAGGCTCCCATTCTCTTCTTCACTCAGTGCGCGCGCGATCGCAGAGGCAAGACAAACAGATAGATAAATAGCTATCTATAAGGCCAAAACTAGACAAAAACTAAGTCTTAAAGGCAAAATTCTTAATAGCACAAAAGCTAGTCGATCGGTTTTTATGGGGGTAAATTTCGGTGCTAAAGACAATTGTCGTCGCTTTAGATAACTCAGACCTATCAGAACAAGTAATCGATTCCCTAATAAATCTCAGAATCGAGCCAGAAACCAAAATAGTCCTCTCTCACGTACTTCCATCCCCAGAAGCCACTCGAGATTTGCCCCCAGATCGACCCCATCAATCTCGGGACTCTCTCTATCAGGAAATAGAACAACAGTTACAAGCCTATCAAAGCCAACTACCTGGCTCTATGTTAGAAATAACTGAAGGGGATGCGGCTTCGGAAATTATTCGCTTGAGCAATATTCACCAAGCCGATTTAATCGTACTTGGCACTCGCGGACTTAAGGGCATAAAGCGGATTGTAGAGGACTCTGTTAGCTCTCAGGTAGTAGCAGAAGCTCCTTGTTCTGTTTTAGTAGTTAAACCCAAACAAGTTTAATGTCACTAATTATTTTTACCGATTTAGACGGAACCTTACTCAATCAGGACGACTATAAATACGATCGCGCTGTTCCGGCGATCGAAGAGCTAAAAGCTCAAAAAATTCCTGTAATTCCAGTTACGAGTAAAACTCGCGAGGAAGTAGAAGCCTTACTTGTAGAGCTAGATCTGAAGGCTCCTTTTGTTGTGGAAAATGGCAGTGGCGTCTTTGTTGCCAATAACGATCGCCGATTTTCCCTCCCCGACAAACAACAAGACAGCGATTATTATTTAGAACTTCTCGGCTGTACCTATAATCGGGCAAGAGAGGGATTAAAAGCAATTGCTGAGGCTTTAGGAGAAGAATTGCGAGGATTTGGGGACTTGAGCGAGGCGGAGATCGAAAAATTGACTGGACTGCCACCAGAGGCTGTAAAAAGAGCAAAAGCGCGGGAATTTACCGAGCCTTTCCTCACTCCTCGTCAGGTAGACCCAGAAAAGTTGAAACAAGCCGTGGAAGAGCGAGGATTTAGAGTGGTAGTAGGCGATCGCTTCTCTCATTTAATCTGGGGTGAAGCGGGTAAAGGGAAAGGAAGTATGTGGTTAAAACAACAATATCTTCCTACCCTCTCAGGAGAAAAAGTTATTACCGTGGGTTTGGGTAACAGTCCTAACGACCTCGATATGTTGGAAGTCGTAGACTATCCCATTATTATTCCAGGTAAAAATGGTCCCCATCCTGGTTTAGTAGGTAAAGGATGGGAAGTTGCTCGATCGCCTGGTTGTCAAGGTTGGGCAGAATCTGTTAGGGAAATTTGCGAGCGCTTAATATCCTCATAGAAAGGGAGCGATCGCCGGTTTATTATCTGGTTATTTTTTGGGATTTGACTGGGAATTGAGCATATTCAGCGCCATTTCTAAACTAACTTTCATTCGATTGAGAGATGCAGCTAAAATGCCAATTTCGTCTCTTGTCTGATGTACGAATTCCTCAGAAGTGCTACCCGTACTAACTTTTTTAGCCCATTGAGACATTTTTCTTAGAGGTTGAGTAATACTTATTCTCAAGAAGACATCGATTAACACGATTGCCAAGAGCAAAAATATGGAAATCGTTCCAATTACGACAAATTCTAAACGCCTAGTAAAGCGAAAAACCGTATCTGCTGGAACGAAGACTACTTGCGCTCCCACAATCTCTCCTAACTTCCAACCGTAACCATTTTGGTCTCCGTAGGTCCGAATTTGGCTTCTAGGAGCGTCTTTAGGATATCCGTGACATTCTAAACAGCTTTCTTTGGAAACAGAAAGGGGACGAGCTATGTAAAAGATTTTTTGACCGGCAAGATCTCGAAAGCCTCTTGTTTCTTTTTTGTCCGATTGCTCTTTAAAATTATTGACGATCTCGGTTTCAAATCGATCTGCTTTATCTCTGAGATTGGTTGGGTTGAGAGTTGCTTCTTTATATAAATAATCCTGATAGCCGTCGCGCTTTCTCAAGTTCTCAAATACCTCTCTTGCTGAATACGCAGGGACTGTTTGTGGCAAAAACTGCTCTTCTTCGTATAATCTAGAAGCTAACTCCGGTCTAACACTCGTGCTGGTATATTCCCGCACTGAAAGCATGGTTTCCATGATCAGCGTGGCTCGGTCTGCTACCACCTGTTGCGCATTCTTTTCTAGAATGACAGATAAGGACGAACCAGTGACTCCAACTACAAATAAAAAAATTATTAACAAAAGTACGTTTAACTTGGCGTTTAATTTAAGATTTTTTAACATTAGTTAACTCCTTAAAATTTATTAATGATTTATCAAAGCAAATTATCTTAATCTGCCAAAATTATGTAGGCTAAAATATTCGATCGGTATTTCTAAACTTTTTAAAATATGTTTGCATTGCGTATAATTATCCTGCTATTTTTTTTAACATTGACAGGGTGCGGTCAAAGAGATTCTCCTGGATCTGGATTAAAGAGATTGACCATCGGAGTGGTGAGTTTTGGAGAAAACCAGCAATCGCTAGAGCAATACTCCAAGCTACAAAATTATCTTAGCGAAGAACTCAATGCCATAATCGAACTAGAACCAGCCTATAACGAAGTCAAAGCTGTACAACAAATTAAAAATCAGGAGTGGGATATAGTATTTGCGCCTCCAGGATTAGCAGCGCTCGCTAAGTCTCAACAACAGTATACGCCAATCATATCCCTACAAGGAGGAGACAACATTATTTCAATAATAGTTGTCCTCGCAGATAGTTCGATGCAAGATTTACCAGCCCTACAAGGAAAAACCGTCGCTCTAGGTCAGCGAGGTTCTGCTACAGGATATTTTTTTCCTATATACAATCTTTATGGCTTAACTTTAACAGAAGTTAAGTTTGCTCCTACCCCGAAAAAAATTCTAGATTGGATTTATCAAAAAGAAGTGGATGCTGGAGCTGTATCTCTCGGCGAATATAATCGCTTTCGCCAAGACTATCCTCAAATGTCTTTCCGCGTTCTGCATACAGATATTCACGAAGTCCCTAATGGCTCTATAATACTGTCGCCAGCCTTGGATTCAGAAAAACGGGATCGAATATATCAAGCTCTGATATCGGCTTCTCCTGAGTTAATTGAATCTTTAGGATACGTGCCAGAAAAGCCAGTCCCTAAATATAAATACTTAATTGAAGTTGTGACTAGAGTAGTTCCTATTTCTGAAAGAATTAGAGAACAACCAGCTCGTTTATATGAAAGCCAATAAATTAGATTGCTATGGTAAAGAAACCGAGGCTATTTTTTCTCAGTTTAGCCATTAGTTTAGTAGGAATGTTATCCAATACTGCACTAACAGTCAGTATTGCTGCCGAACTAGAAGAAATTAAAAGTAGGGGGAAACTAATAGTAGCAGTTAAAGATAATTTGCGTCCTTTAGGTTTCTACGATTCGATCGGCAATTTACAAGGACTAGAAATTGACATCGCTAAGGGAATAGCTGAAAAAATACTGGGAAGTTCTGATGCAGTAATCTTAAAACCTGTCAGTAACGCCGATCGTCTGGACGTGCTATTAGAAGGAAAAGTAGATCTGACCGTAGCTAGAGTAACGGCAACAACTTCACGACATAGGTTAGTGGAGTTCAGTACCTATTATTATCTCGATGGCACTGGTTTGATAGCGAAAAAACCCTCAATAGTTAGCCTGGGTAATTTGTCTTCTGCTAAAATTGCCGTTCTCAAAGATTCTAGCAGTATTGCTGTAGTGCGCTCGAATTTGCCCAATGCTCAATTAGTCTCAGTAAATTCCTATCAGGAAGCACTGACTTTGTTAGAAGCAGGAATAGCCGATGCTTTTGCTGGAGACATAACTGTTTTAACTGGTTGGGAACAAGAATATCCTCAATATCGATTATTACCAGAAAGGTTATCTGGGGAGGCATTGTGCGTAATAATGCCAAAAGGTTTGCAGTATGTAGATTTACGAACTAAAGTAAATTCTGCGATCGCCGAGTGGAAAAAATCAGGGTGGTTGCGAAGAAGAGCCACCTATTGGGGTTTACCGTAAAGGAGATCTGGAGATGAAGAGAACTCGAAGACCAACCTATCTAGATAAAGAAGTTCTTACCAAAGTCTCTACCCACTAACCACTAGCTAATTATGCAAGACAATCTACCACTAATATATCTTTCTATTTTGCTTATTTTGCTTGGCGGCGCAGCAATATTTATTTTTCGTCAGATTCTCAGGACTCGACGAATTGAAACCACTTTCTCGCGGCTACACAAAAAGCTGAAAGAGGAACAAGGAACTGCTGAAGAATATTACGAACTAGGCAGTCTTTATTTACAGAAAAAACTTTTCGTGCAATCGATCTCTCTATTTCAAAAAGCCTTAAAGGCTGGAAATGAAATAGAGCCAGAAAACCAAGCACTAATTTATAATGCTTTGGGCTATGCTTATTTGGCTCAAGAGCAATTAGATCTAGCAATCCGCCAATATAAAGAAGCCTTGAAACTTTACCCCGAATATGTAATGGCTTTAAATAATTTGGGTAATGCTTACGAACGAAAGCAATTAACTGCTCAAGCACTAGAAGCTTACGAACAGGTGTTAAAAGTCGAACCCAAAAACGATACGGCTAAGCGTCGTGCTGAATCTTTACGAAAACGCTTAGTAACTTCCAATTAAGCTTGAGAAAATTAACTTTCGGGGATTTAATGTCGCTCCCCGAAAAAAGGCGTTGATTAGTTTGCTCATTGAACACAATAGCTAACAACGCCCTATTTACTAATCAACTAGATAGAATAACTCGAAAATTTATTCTACCTGTGGTTGCCACTTAAATCAGTTATCAGTTATCAGTTATCACTGTGCGCAGTAATGGACTGTTACCACGCTCTGATTCGTCCTAATTAGAGAATTAGGGGACTTTTCATCCCACTCACAACTGATAACTGTTTACTGATGACTGATTACTGTTAAAAATTTTTAGAAGAGACTTCCCACTACTCCAGAAAGAGCAAAGTAAACTCCAAAGGCTACAAGAGCGCCACCAGAACCTCCAACTAAGAAAGCTCTAGCAAATTCTATCCAGCCTTCTTTTGTGCCTAGCTCTTTAGGTGGATTTGGAGTAGTAACACTAGCAATAGGTTTACCACTTTGAGCTTTAGCATAAAGTTTCAGACATGCGGTAAGGATAACAACTAATCCTACTGCTGCTAGCAAACCAGCATATTTACCAAAATCAGTGTCACGCAAAGGTCCTAGTTTGGTAAATGGTCCATAAAGTAAATAGCCGTGAGCCATACCGACTTCTAGACCTCTACGCCATGGCGTTAGACCTTCGCGGTATGCTGGTAAGTTACCAATGAAAGATTTGCTTAGATTGGAAGAATTAAGTGGAGTTGCTAGATTACCAACTTGAGGATCGCCAACAGGTCGAATTGCTTCCATATGAATAGATTTACTCTCAAATTTGACAAATACTTTAAATAACTTTACATCAAACTGCTTTTTTCTACCCTGTCGTTAAAAATATTTACAGTGGGCGAGCAAAACAAGATGAATTTTCTGGAACAGCAAGTGTTTTATTCCAAAAGCATTTTACTAGTTATCAGTATTAGTTTAATACTTTTGTCTGTTTGGATCTATATGGGAATTAATAAATCCCTAATAACATAGTACAAAAGTTCTTGAATAGGGATATAGAAATGATAACCGACAATTGCTATTTAGCAAAATATACAGCTTTATCAAAATTTAGCCTTTAAATGTAACGAAATGCAAATTATAATTAAAGACGATTATCAACATAAGCACTGATTCAGATTAGTAACAATAAGTAATGCGAGTTGCGATTGCCGGAGCAGGCTTGGCTGGACTTTCTTGTGCCAAATATCTAGTTGACGCAGGACACACCCCTATAGTCCTAGAACGTAGGGACGTACTTGGTGGCTTAGTTGCCGCCTGGAAAGATGAAGATGGAGATTGGTACGAAACCGGACTGCACGTTTTTTTTGGAGCCTATCCCAATATGCTCCAACTATTCAAAGAATTGGGTATTGAAGATCGACTGCAGTGGAAAGAACATACCCTGATTTTTAATCAACCGGAAAAACCTGGAACTTACTCTCGCTTCGACGTTCCCGATATTCCCGCTCCCTTGAACGTCATTGTTTCAATTCTCCGCAACAATGATATGCTGACCTGGGAACAAAAAATCAAGTTTGCCATTGGCTTACTTCCAGCAGTTGTTCGGGGTCAGAAGTATGTTGAAGATATGGATAAATACAGTCTTTTGGAGTGGCTGAGACAACAAGGTGTTGACGAAAGGGTTAATACCGATATTTTTATTGCTGCGTCTAAAGCACTTACTTTTATCAACCCAGATGAAGTTTCCGCGACTGTCCCCCTTACAGCTTTGAATCGTTTCTTAAAAGAAAGATATGGTTCTAAGGTGGCTTTTCTAGATGGTTCGCCTACCGAAAGGCTGTGCCAGCCAATGGTAGATTATATAACCTCTAAGGGTGGTGAAGTTAGATTAAACGCGCCTCTCAAAGAAATTATGCTCGATGACGACGGGACAGTAAAAGGTTTCCTCATGAGAGGAGTAAATGGAGAAGCAGATGAAATTATAACTGCTGATATCTACGTTTCGGCTATGTCTGTAGACCCGTTAAAAGTTATGTTACCCAAGCCCTGGCAGGAAATAGAATTTTTCCAGAAACTAGAGGGGATAGAAGGAGTAGCAGTTATTAACTTACATCTGTGGTTCGATCGAAAACTGACTGACATCGACCAGTTGCTATTTTCGAGATCGCCCCTGCTGAGCGTTTACGCGGATATGAGCAACACTTGTAAGGAGTATGCTAATCCCGATCGCTCCATGCTGGAATTAGTTCTCGCACCAGCCAAAGATTGGATTGACAAATCCGACGAAGAGATTATCGCCGCAACAATGGCGGAGTTAGAAAAACTCTTTCCCAAACATTTTCTTGGCGAGGATACCCCTACACTTTTGAAATATAAAGTGGTTAAAACTCCTCGTTCCGTTTACAAAGCTAGCCCAGGTCGTCAAAACTATCGTCCTTCTCAAAAAACTCCTATTGCTAATTTTTACCTGGCTGGGAGTTATACCATGCAAGAATATCTCGGCAGTATGGAAGGAGCGGTACTTTCTGGTAAATTAGCTGCTGGCGAGATCGCCCAAAATTCATCTCCCCAGGCTATTAATGAAACTTCATCCACGCAGAATCAAGCAGTAGTTCCTAGTTAAATCTACATATAGAGCAAATTTGAATTGATAATGACCAGATGGGCGAATAAATGAGACAATTCTAATTGGTTAATATTTGCGGATAAGTATAAATACATTACAGCCTCCCCCGACAACGGAAAATAATTCAGCCGGCGATGAATGTTGCAATTACCTAAACTTCAACCTACTACAAGAAAATTAGCCACTCTAGAAGAGGCATACGAATATTGCCGTAAAATTACGGCAAAAT
The DNA here is from genome assembly GCA_030065755.1 of Prochloraceae cyanobacterium. GTDB lineage: Bacteria > Cyanobacteriota > Cyanobacteriia > Cyanobacteriales > JASJDA01 > JASJDA01. The sequence continues at coordinate 35,290 of JASJDA010000008.1, forward strand.
ACTCCAAAACGTTTTATCTGGGCACGCTGTTGATGCCAGAAGAAAAACGTAAAGCAATCTGGGCGATTTACGTATGGTGTCGGCGTACTGACGAACTAGTAGACGGTCCCCAGTCCAAGTTTACGACTCCAGAAACCCTAGAACTATGGGAAGAACAACTGGAATCAGTATTTGCTGGCGTTCCCATAGATGACCCAGATGTGGCTTTGGCGGACACAGTAGAACGCTTTCCGAAGATCGATATTCAGCCTTTTCGGGACATGATCGCCGGACAGCGTATGGATCTTTACCGCAACCGCTATGAAACATTTGAAGAATTAAAGCAATATTGCTACAGGGTTGCAGGGACGGTGGGGTTAATGACTACTGCTGTTCTTGGAGTGGGCGATCGGCGCGATACCTCTCCTTGGAATAAAAATAGACAACCATATATCCCTATCTCTGAAGCGATCGCTCTGGGAATTGCTAACCAACTGACTAATATTCTCCGAGATGTAGGAGAAGATGCTCAAAGAGGTCGAATTTATTTGCCTCTTGAAGATTTAGCATTATTTAATTACACCGAACAAGATTTGTTTGATGGAGTAATTGACGATCGCTGGCAAGCATTAATGCGCTTTCAAATTAAAAGGGCAAGGCAATATTTTAACGAAGCTGAAAAAGGTATTAGTTACCTCATCCAAGATGCCCGTTTGCCTGTAATAACGGCGTTGACGATTTATCAGGGCATCCTCGATGTCATTGAACGCAATCAATACGACGTTTTTAACCAAAGAGCTTATGTTTCTGGATCGAGAAAAATGCTTTATTTACCAGTTGCATGGCTGAGGGCGCAATTACTTTAGTAGATGACCGCTGCTAACCACTAACCGTAATAAGCTGGCTCTTTTCCTGGCTTCCACTTGATATTGCAACCAATGCTGGGTTTTTGGTCGCGATCGATCTCCTTGTCTGCTAAAACTGCATCAATGGCAGAACGCAAATCTTTCCCTGTCACTGCTTTGTCGTTACTGGGGCGACTTTCGTCTAACTGACCTCGATAGACAAGAGCGCGATCGCCATCGAAAAGAAAAAAGTCTGGGGTACAGGCAGCGGTGTAGTTTTTTGCCACTTCTTGGCTTTCGTCGTAGCACAAAGGAAACTTAAAGTCAAGGTCAGTTGCCATTACTTTGAGATTGTCGGGGGAATCATCTGGATAATTGGCAACATCATTAGCACTAATTGCCACAATTCCTAGGGAGCGATCGGCATAATCATTGCCAATCTTTGCTAATTCTTGTTGCACGTGCTTGACAAAAGGGCAATGTTGACAGATGAACATAACCAGGATTGCTTTTTTGTCAGCAAAAGTTTCCAGAGAAATAGTATTACCGGAAACCACATCCGGTAGCTGGAAATTGGGTGCTTTTGTTCCCAATTTCAACATGGTAGATTGGGTTCGTGCCATAGCTCAACTCCTTTAATTGGTTAAATAATTTGCGGTATTGCACTTGTATCATATATTGAATGTCGATCGCCTTTTAGAACTTTAATACATATAAATAACAATTTGTCAAGATGATTTAGATGGGTTGGTCTTGCCAACAGAAGTAATCTTACACTGGTTAGTGCGATCGAGAATTCCCTTCATCTTTGTATAGGTAGACCACCTACTATTGTTCGCAACTCGAAATACTCGCGCTGGCAGATGTCCTTTGGGGGCATTTAGATCGAAAGTAAGTGAGTTATAGTGTTTAAATTGTCCTCTGTTGATACGCCATCCGACTTGGGAGCCTAAAGCATTAGTAGATTTTCCCAAGCTTTGGTATATATTATTCTGAACCCTAAAACCAAAGCGACCTTGACTGTATTGGTTCCAAAGGTTGTCGATCGTCTTTAAGTCGTTACACGAGAAATTTTTGATAGATTGTTTGGTCAGATCGCCTCCCTTTTCTATATTGGCAGCTTTGAGCATAAGTGTATATGTTTCCTCGTCTGCTTTTTGCCAATTGCCTATTTTTAAGCGATCGCGTAGTTGGGTGTAGTCAATTTCTGTATCGCTTTGTAGCTTAACTGGCGCGTCAGTTATGGAGGATTCAATTTCTTTGTCAACTGGCATGTCAGTTATGGAGGGTTCAATTTCTTTGTCAACTGGGGTGTCAGTTATGGAAGTTTCAATTTCTTTGTCAACTTGTTGAGCTAGTTGATTATTTTGTATGAATAGAGTTCTGGCTACAATAGTCGTTAAAAATACAATTCCAGTGAAAGTAGCTAGTTGAAAAAACCTTTTAATTGAATTGTTTCTGGCGGGAGAAATCGGTTCGATAATTGGCGGTGTGGGCTCTGGAAAACTATTTGAAGATTCAATTTGTGTTGAAAACATTATGTGAAAATTGCCAATTTTGATAATATCACCATCAGCTAATTTTTGTGATTTATGAGGCGATAGTTGTTCGTATTTTAAGTAGTTGGCATCAGTTAAATAAGTGCCTTCAGTACTGTCTAAGTCTGTAACTACATATCCATTATTTTTTTTGCTAATTACAGCGTGGAAACGAGAGATAAATGGCTCGTCAAGAATGAGAATATTATCTGGCGATCGACCTATGGAGATCCAATCGTCTTTTAAGATAAACTCACGAATAATTGTCCCCTCTTGAAAAATTACGAGTTTGCTCATAGATAAGGATATAGTCTATCTTGTTTTTTCCAGTAGCATCAGACTTCAATTAACTTAAAAATAGCTCAGATGAGTGGACTATTTAATTCTAAGAAGCTGTTTGTAAACTATTGTTAAGCGATCGCTTGACAATTTCTCGGTTAATTGTATGTTTACCTGCTCTTCTTTAAAAGGTAGAATAATTTGCCACTGCCGATCGTTTTTGGTGCAGCTTTCAGATTTCGATTATCTATGAAAAACACGGCTTATCTTTCAACTGTTCCCAAGATACAGGTTTGACTATTACCTCTGTAACTTTCTGGGAGAGATGCGCCTGCACTTTCCGGAGCGCTGGAGCGCATAAATCATCGGGAAATTCGCGATCGCGATCGACTTACCGCAACTAGATTCCCAACAAAGCTCGATTCTACTCTATCAGGGGTATACAGCGAGAATATTGACGCGCAAGCGTCAAACAATAAGACATCACAATTAGAGAGAGACTGGGGATTAGAATGAGAAGTGGCGAAGATAGTTTCAACAAAAAGTAGCTCAATGCTTCCCTTTATCAAAAATGGCAGAAGATTTAATCAAAACAAGTATTAAACACCAACCAATTAAAAAACTAGGAACTATTGGTATTATTTTAATTATTCCTTTAATTGGAACCAGAATTATCCTCAGAGAATTACAACTCTACAATGATAATCAATTGGTACAAAATTGTGAAGGTCAACAAATCTGTGCAGGAAGAATTCAAGCCATTGAAAATTTAGTAAAAGCATCTTATCGGCTAGAGCAAATTAATCTTGAGAAAGCCAAACTCAACGATGCTAACCTTAAAGGAGCTAAGCTCAATGGAGCCAACCTCAATGATGCCCACCTCAACGGAGCCCATCTCAATGATGCTAACCTCAATGGAGCCCACCTCAGTGATACTAATCTCAATAATGCCGAGCTGATTGGTGCCAGCCTCAATAAGGTCAACCTTAAGGGAGCCAACCTCAATAATGCCGAGCTCAATAATGCCGAGCTCAATAATGCCGAGCTCAATAATGCCGAGCTGATTGGTGCCAGCCTCAATAGTGCGCACCTCAATAGTGCCAATCTGATCGGTGCTAATCTCAATGATGCCAACCTCGAAGATGCTAAGTTGATTGGTGCCAACTTCAATAATGCTCGCCTTAAGGGAGCCAACCTCAATAGTACTGACCTTTATGCTGCCAACTTCATAGGTGCCAATCTCAATAATGCCAAGCTCAATAATGCCAGGCTAATTGGCGCAAACCTCAATGGCGCAAACCTGATTGGTGCTAAACTCATTAATTCCGAGTTTAATGGTGCCAACCTCATAGGTGCTAAGCTGATTAATGCGAACCTCAATGGTGCCAACCTGATTGGTGCTAAACTCATTAATTCCGAGTTTAATGGTGCCAACCTCATAGATGCTAAGCTGATTGGTGCGAACCTCAATAATGCCAAGCTAATTAATGCCAACTTTATTGACTCTAACTTCAATGAAGCTAAGCTGATTAATGCTAATCTCAGAAGTGCCAACCTCAATGGAGCCAACCTCAATAATGCCGACCTCATTGGTGCTGACCTCCAAAGCGCCAATCTCAGAAGCGCCAACCTCAATAATGCTGACCTTATTGGTGCCAATCTCAAAAGTTCTAACTTCCATAGCGCAAAAGGTTTAACCCCAGAGCAAGTAAAAAAAGCAAAAAACTGGGAGCTCGCGTATTACGACCCAGAGTTTCGCTCTCAACTTGGCTTACCCCCAGAATCAACAGAAGTTAAGAGATCGAATTGAAATGCAATATGAGAAGGTGGTGAAATAGTGGGACTTCTTTTGACATCTAGTTAAAGTAAGCGATCGATTAAATTTTGATAAGCTGTGTCGTTTAAACCGCGACCCAGATCGGAAGTTTGGGGGTCAATTCTGCGTCGTAAAAAGGAGATCCGTTCGGATGTGGCTGGGTGGGTGTTGAGAAAACTTGGATTATTGCGGCGATCGCCATTATATTGTTTGAGTTTTCTCATAAAAGTTAGCATTCCTAAAGGAGCGTAACCAGAACGTTCGAGAGTCATTAGCCCCATATGGTCAGCGTCAAATTCATCCTCGCGGCTGTTGGGTAAATTTATAGCTAATTCTACCCCTATCTGAATAAATTTATCACTCCTCAAGCCGACAGCAGAGAGAATCCCTTGATTAATCGCTTTTTGACGCATCTGTTGAAGAGCGTGACCCCCAGCAATATGACCGATTTCGTGAGCAATTACGCTTGCTAATTCTGCTTCATTATCTGCTGCTTTCATTAAACCACTATTCACGTAGACAAAACCCCCCATAGTGGCAAAAGCATTAATATTATCGTCATTCACTACTTGAAAAGTGTAGGGAATATTGGGACGATAGCTATTGATTGCTAATTGCTGTCCGATGCGATTCACGTAGCGATTCAAACGGCGATCGCTATTTATTTTGATTTTTTTTTGACTAATTAACTGCTGATTAATTTGTCTCCCCAACTCCACTTCTTGGGCATTAGAAATATTAGACAACTGTATAATTTGAGCGCCGTTGCGAAGAAGATCTCTAAAGTAAGAACCGTGACTGGGCTGTGGTGTAAAAAGATATAAACAAAGGGCAACTGATATACAAACAAGTCCGTATAACCAGTGTCGCTTAATAAACTTTAACAAAAAATACAATGGTTTAAACACGATAAATTAAGTTAATAACGATCGCGATTTTCCTTGCTACAGACGTAACTTCTGTATTTTATGTTGCCATTGCTTTTAGTTTTGCCTATCTTACATTAAGCTTATATTTGCCGCCTTTGAGAATCATTCATTCATAATAGTCCTAAGCAGTTTATTGGCTTTAGTTACTGCGCCGATACTCGTAGCGACAAAAATTGAACAGATCTAATAAAGTGCCTACAATACCACAAGTAATTCCAATAACAAAAATTCCTTGGACTGGAAATCCATTACCGAAAATAGTCAGAAAATTCACAATATCTCTTGCACCACTATGACCCAATATAGTTAAGCCAGGAATGTAACTTGCTACGAAAAAACTGCTTAATAATGTGCCGACCAACAACAGCGGTACAGTAAAGCTCATAAACGCCGTTAACATTAGGGAACTGACTAAAGTAAACATAGTGCTCATACCAATCTAAGGTCGCTGATAAAATAACCTCTTACTTATAGAATAGGTGCGATTACTTAGCTATCGCCAAATTGTCAAAAATCTTAAATCTTCCTTAAAAATATTGGTAAATGTCAGCAAATAGCTGTAAAAGCACGGTCGTGAAGTTCCCCATCTGAATTAAAACTTTACAATTGTGCCAGTTCGAGCAGCGCGATCGGCAGCATCAGCTACTTTGAGGGCATAAAGGCTAGCAGTCGGGGTGACATACAAAGGTTGACCCGTCTCTAAGCGATCTAAAACTAATTTAGTATCTTTAGCTAACAAGCCCCGACGGCTTCCCACTTCAAGAGGTATTTTTTCTTTTTCTCGAACGAGAGTCCCTTTTTCTCCCTCAAAAATTAACGTCCCTCGATCGCCGTGGATTTCAAAATGACGGCAGTTTTGCCAAAAAACTTCACCCTTGCCATAGGTAATATCTGCGATTAAACCACTATTAAAACGCAGTTGAGCATTGCAGAGACAAGCGATGTAATATCCCGATTCTGGAGCATCCCAAAAGCGAGACTGACAAGCTACAGAGGTTACGGTACCAAATAGGTCTGTAAATCGATGGATGCGGGAAAGAGCCGCAGTTAAAGGAAATCCGCACATCTGATAGTTATAATTCCAGTGAAGAGGGGCGGGGCGTTGGGATTTTATGGTAGCGTAACGGGCATAGAAAACATTGCCTATTTCTGGCAAGTACTGGCCCATAGCTTGATGCAAACCGCCTAGTAATTCGATGTGTTCTACATGGAGCAGTTTCCCCTTTGTTTTAGCTAAGTTAATTAATTCTTCTGCTTCAGTAGGATTGAGAGCGAGAGGATACTCGACGATCGCGTGTTTAGAACTCTCCAAAACAGCGCGGACTATTGCTGCTCGATCGCGATTGATGTTAGAGATTATGACTAAATCTAGGTCGGGTTGGTTGACTAATTTTTGCCACGATTCTACAGGAGATAGGGAATTAGTTTCACAAAAAGCAATTAGATTTTCTGGTGTATTGCCACTAGCACATAATAATTGAGCGCGATCGTCACTGCGCAAAGCCTCTGCTCTTCGTTGCGCTACATACCCCGTGCCAACTATACCCACTTTTATCGGCAATTTAGTCGAAAACTCAGCTGAGTTTTTGTTTGTCATTAGTATTAGTTTAATGATTCTTTATATTAATAAGTATATCTTATGCTGTTTTACGAAGCTCTTAGGTTAAAGCTCAGAAGTGATATCTATCTTGAAAGTATTATTTTAACTGTGTTATGGCCTATACACACTTGTAAACTTTTGTCGCGATCGCCCGTTAGAGTATTGATAAGAATATCTTATTTAAGATTAAATTAACAATCTCATTTCTAATGTCGTTAGAACTCTGAAGAGTTTTCCCTTAGTATCGAAATTGAAGGTTATCTAAAGAAGCAAATTTCGATCGGGTTAACCGACGTACTTAGCTTCGCAGTTAAGTTTCAACTATCGTTTTATTTGATAAAGAGAGAAAACCAATGGCAACTTACAAAGTTACTTTAAAAATGCCCGACGGCGAACAAGTTCTTGATGTACCTGAAGACGAATATATTCTCGACGTAGCTGAAGAACAAGGTATTGACTTACCTTACTCCTGCCGTGCTGGTGCTTGCTCTAGCTGTGCTGGCAAAATTGAAGCTGGTACGATCGACCAGTCCGACCAATCCTTCTTGGATGACGATCAAATTGAAGCTGGCTATGTTTTAACTTGTGTAGCTTATCCTACTTCCGACTGCACTATAACTACTCACCAAGAAGAAGAACTTTACTAAAACATAAGTTGTTAGTTTTTTTGATTAAAAGTTATAGTACCTAAGTACTCAGGCAGGGCCTTAATTATTTGAGTCCCTGCGTTTATTTTTTAAAGATATCTTTATTAAATACTTAGTATAAATTATTTTTAATAAGTAATAAAGTGAAATATATCTCTAAACCTAGTGATTTCACCTATTTACATTAAAAATATAAACAAGTTAGTATAATCATTAAGAGACATTACATTAGCATATTAAATTAAGTCAAATGAAATCCCCAGTAGTTAAGTTATTAACAGCAGCAACATTAGGATTAGTGGTTAACGCCATAGCTCTTCCAGCTAATGCTGCTCCAGGTGACAAAGAGTACAAACAACTTCCCCGCTACATGGACAGTTTGCCCCAACACGTACAAGACATAATGATTCTAACCACTTTTGGTGTAATTGGGACAGCAGTATTGGTAGGAACAGGCGTGTCAATGAAACACGAACAAGAATCTGCCAAAGAAGACACTAATAAGGCAAATGAAAACGGAGTTAAGCCCAGCCCCGCCAAAAAACAAGTATCTCTAAACTCGGCTAATGCTGTCGAAAGACACGTATATAAGAAATAAAATTAGTAAATACAACTAGTATTATTTCTCACCAAAACATACCAGTACGGTTCCTTAGCTTATTCGGTTTCTGTATTGGTTTTTTATTTGTTATCAAATATATAATATTAGTATATTTTATTCATAATAGCACAAAATCTTTGCTTGAAGCAATATATAGAAAAAGATAATTAATTCAAAATTTTCAAGACCGTCTTTAACAATAATTTATCTTTGAACCAAACAATTTTAGCGGGGGTATCTATAAACTTAATCCGTGCTTTTTCCAAATTCACTCTTTGGGAAACAGCGAGAATTCTCTTTTAATCCCAATTTCAAAAAATACTGCTACAGATCAATTATCCGAATCTATTGCCTATTGCCTGTTGCCTTTCCTAACCGAAGTGTAGCAATCTTAAATGAAATTGGTATAACTTGGCAGTCAGGGCTATCTCCTTGTAGATCTAAAAGTTTTTTATCGAGTTGTCCTTGGGTACTCCCCACAGCATCACAAAAGCAGTTAATCTGTTCGGTAGCTAAATATATTCCAATTGAATTAATTGACAATGGTTTGGGTACAATAGTAGCGCCTACTGGACGAAAAATTAATAAATCTGAGGTAAGCATATAAAAAACTAGAGAAGTTCGAGTAAAGACCTTAATTAGCCCTAAAAAATGAGAAATATTCACTCATATTCAATATATAGACCCCTAGAATGCCGACCAGATAGTTATCAAGGGTGGTATCAACAGGGTCATATACTGCAGCAGCAACAACTCTATACTGATGCTCTCCTAAGCTACGAAAAGGCTTTAGAATATTATCCTAACGATTATTGGTCTTGGTACAAACGAGGAGCAATCTTAGAAATATTAGGTTGCTATCAGGAGGCTGCTGATAGTTACGGACGAGCTTCGCAAACTCAACCTAATAACTACTGGGCTTGGTACGATCGCGGCTGTATTTATCTCGAAGAGTTAGAAAAATATACTTTGGCGATCGCCTGTTTCGATAAAGCCCTAGAAGCCCATCCTCGCGACTATTGGTGTCAATATAGGAAAGGAGAAGCAAATCACTTGTTGGGAGAATACGAGATCGCGATCGCTTGTTTCGATCTCGCTTTACAAGTCCGCAGTTGCGACTATTGGGCTTGGTATCGAAGAGGTGATAGTTTGAGATTGTGCGGAAAACTAGAAGAAGCAATAGCAAGCTACGATCGATCCCTAGAAATTAAACCCCAAGACTATTGGAGTTGGTATCAACGAGGAGTTAGTTTGCAGCAGTTAGGACGTTTATCACAAGCAATTGACTCTTACGATCGCGCATTAATCGCCGAACCAGAAGACGAACCAGCTTGGTACAATCGAGCTTGCTCTTATACATTACTTGGCAATATAGAAGAGGCCATTACTAGTCTAGAACGAGCAATTAATCTCTATCCAGAAAAATATTTATCCTTAGTTCAATCTAACTCCATTTTTAGCGAACTGCGACAAAATAGAAAATTTAAGTATTTCATATCGCAATTGGACTTAAAAGATAGAACATGAGAAATATTTGTTGTTATTTATTTCTAGAATCAGTCATCGGCAAATTATTGCTAGAAAATAGACAACCAAATTTAATTAATATCGATTCAACCTGATGACTGATGAGTTTTAACTGGTTAAGATCTGACACTAAATACTGGCATAGCCAAAAGTAACGTTAAATTGACGACACCAAATAGCCACGGAAGAAAAGTTATTTAAATCTATATTATCAGGAATCAAATAACGTTGAGTCCCGTCAACACTTTTTAAGGAGGAAAGGGTAATATAATCAGAGCGTCGGATGGATTTTGGGACAATAGAGTTACGGTGTAGGATTACTTCTAATTGAGGTCCGCCACTGGTTTTAAAATTAGAAAGTAGTTCGACATATCGCTTACCGTCGCTTTCAACAATTTGGACTCCGCCACTTGTAGATTTATCTACTCTAACAAAACGACCTGTAGTCAAAACTTCATTTTTTTCTGCAATAAGAGTAGATTTATCTAATGAACTAGCATTCGCCGATCGAGTAGTAATAATAGTCTCTGTTAATCCTGCTGCTAAAACAACGATAGATGTTACACCGGCGATCGCTGCTAATTTATTAAGTCTCATAGTCTTTGTCTCCAAAAAATAGTAAATTAAGTTGGTTGTTTGTCTCGATCTCTAATATCGTTGGAGACTCTGAGAGAGATTCAAGCTGAAACTGAAAATACGATTAATATTTCATTAATCAATATGAGGTCAGAGGTCAGGGGTAATATTAATTCTGATAGTACGATCGGGAAAAGTTAACGCAGATACCGTAGCGATCGTAATGCCTAGACGTTTAACTATTAGAAGCCAGTTGCGAAAAACCCGTAAAGGAAGAACACACAAACCCAGATCTTAGGATGTGGGAATCCCTTTCCAGAGACAGGGGAAAATGTCAAGTATATTAAGATTGAGAAGTAATTTCCCTAAAGTTAAGGCAGTTTTAAATCTGTAAAAAGCAGCAAAAGATACAAAATTGAATTTTTATATATTCCCGTTTTGTCGTATTTCTTCTCCTCAAAACTATCTGGGAATTCCTAACGCCCTGCGAGTTTGTGGTCCTACTATGCCATCAACTCTTAGCTCTTCTTCTTCTTGAAACTTCTTAACAGCTTCTTTAGTATCTTCATCATAAACGCCATTAACTTGTTCTTCGGTTAAAAAACCCTCATTAACTAAAGCTTGTTGCACTTTACGAACATCTTCTCCTTCGAGCGGAGGATCTGCCAATAGAAGTAAACGCATTGCAGCAAATCCATTAATGGGAGACAGATCCAGTCTTCTTGCTGTTTGATTGCCGTAAATGCCATCTTCATCAATTCGGTGGTGATGAGGGCGAATTGGTCAAAGAGATTCAGGAAAAAGTTGGTGTTGAGGCCGACGGTATTTTTGGCCCTATAACCGAAGCTGCAGTAAGGCAATTTCAGCGCGATAACGGGTTAGTTCCTGACGGTATCGTTGGCCCGCTAACATGGGCTGCCCTTGATGATGACTAATAAATATCTATCTATTAACATACTCCTACTCCGATCGGTAAGGATACGAACACATAATTCTCATTAAATTCAGCTAAAGCAAGAAGAGATACTCTATCGGCTTAAAAAACCGAATGTCCTGGCTTTTTTTATCTCGATCGCTGTTACAAACTCTCTATCAGCTTTAAAGCCGCAATGAGGACTATTTTTGCCACCTATACCTATAAGAAAATACTTGCTTGGCTTGGGTTACAGTTAGAAGGAATTTCTACCTGAGAGGATTTTTGTGGGGAGTATCTTTGAATGTTTGAACTCTTTTTTTGCGATCGTGAACTGCTAATTTATAAATTCTATCGACGCTGTTATGGCTAGTTATAGCAGCTATTTGTTTAACTGTTTATTCCTGTGCTAATAATCAAATGAATAGAGTGGGAAAATAATAAACAGTAAATAGCTTTGAGCAAATAGCAAAAACAAAGTGCAACAATGAGAGATACTCGGAGTTATATTAAATATTCGTAGAGACCAATGTCTGATTCTCCCCAGTTTATAAGCGGTAGCGAAATTCGACAAAAATTCCTCGACTTCTTCGCACAACGAGAACACAAAATTTTACCCAGTGCTTCTCTAGTACCGGAAGACCCCACCGTATTGTTAACTATAGCGGGAATGTTGCCGTTTAAACCGATCTTCCTCGGTCAAAGAAAATCGGAATACGATCGCGCCACAACTTCCCAAAAGTGCATCCGTACCAATGATATCGAAAACGTGGGACGTACCGCCCGCCATCATACTTTCTTCGAGATGTTGGGTAACTTCAGCTTCGGGGACTATTTTAAAGAACAGGCGATAAAATGGGCGTGGGAACTATCGACAGAAGTATTTGCATTACCTCCAGAAAGGTTAGTAATCAGCGTGTTTGAAGAAGATGACGAAGCATTTGCTATCTGGAAGGATAAAATAGGTATTCCCGCACGTCGCATTCAACGCATGGGAGAAGAGGATAACTTTTGGAAATCTGGCTCTACTGGTCCTTGTGGTCCCTGTTCGGAATTATATTACGATTTTCACCCAGAATTAGGTGACGACAACATCGATCTAGAAGATGACAGTCGCTTCATCGAGTACTATAATCTGGTGTTCATGCAGTATAACAGGGATGCAGAAGGTAATCTCACCCCCTTAGCTTCCCAAAATATTGATACGGGGATGGGGTTAGAAAGAATGGCGCAAATACTGCAAAAAGTCCCTAATAATTACGAAACTGACCTGATTTTCCCCATAATTAAAAAAGCTGCAGAAATTGCAGAAATTGACTATCACAAAGCAGACGAGAAAACTAAGATATCTTTAAAGGTAATTGGCGATCACGTTCGATCGGTCGTACATATGATAGCCGATGGAATTACTGCTTCTAACACCGATCGCGGTTATGTATTGCGTCGTTTGATTCGTCGAGTAATACGTTATGGAAGGTTAATCGGTATTTACGAAAAACGCGGGGTTTCTTTTAACTTTACTCCCGAGGTTGCAGAAGTAGCGATCGCTCTTTCAGAATCTGTTTATCCCAGCGTTAGAGAAAGAGAAGCAGTAATTAAAGACCAACTAAAGCGAGAAGAAAATCAATTCCTCAAAACTCTCCAAAGAGGGGAAAAACTGCTGAGTGAAGTTATAGAGAGAGTAAAAAAAGAACAAAAAACAGTTATTCCTGGGGAAGATGCTTTTACCCTATACGACACTTATGGTTTCCCCTTAGAATTGACTCAAGAAATAGCCGCAGAACAAGATTTAACAGTCGATGTGGAAGGCTATAACAAAGCGATGCAAATTCAAATCGACACTTCTCAAGGGGCGCACGAAACCATCGACCTCACCGTACAGGGTAGTATAGATAAGCTAGCAGAACACATCCATCCTACTGAGTTTTTAGGTTACACTGAAGCTCAATCTACTGTCAAAGTAGAAGCTGTCTTAGTCGAAGGAAAAACAGTAGAAACTGGTGAGGCTGGGACGGAAATACAAGTAATCTTAGATCGAACTCCTTTTTACGCAGAGTCAGGGGGACAAATAGGCGATCGGGGCTATCTAACTGGAGATAATTTATTAGTACACATTGAAGACGTACAAAAAGAATCTGGTTTCTTCGTTCACTACGGTCGTATAGAAAGGGGAAGTCTTACAACAGGAGATAGTGTAAATGCTACCATCGATCGCGGTTGTCGTCGTCGCGCCCAGGCACATCATACAGCAACTCACCTACTACAATCAGCTTTGAAGAAAATTGTAGACGATTCCATCTCTCAAGCTGGATCTTTAGTAGCATTCGATCGCCTGCGTTTCGATATTAACTGTCCTCGTCCCATAACCCCAGAAGAACTGCAACAGATAGAGGAACAAATAAACACTTGGATCGCTGAAGCCCACGACACCCAAACTTCCGTATTGGGGTTAGAAGAAGCGAAAGCAAAAGGGGCGATCGCCATGTTTGGAGAAAAATACGGCGCAGAAGTTAGAGTTATAGATGTTCCTGGGGTTTCTCTGGAATTATGTGGAGGTACCCACGTCAGAAATACAGCCGAAATAGGACTGTTTAAAATAGTTTCAGAAACGGGCATTTCTTCAGGAGTGAGGCGCATAGAAGCTGTCGCGGGTCCGGCAGTTTTAGAGTATTTGAATGTCAGGGATAAAGTAGTTAGGGAATTAGGCGATCGCTTTAAAGCCAAACCAGAAGAAATTCTCGATCGCGTCGGCAACTTGCAATCAGAATTAAAAACAACTCAGAAAGAATTAGATGCTGTAAAACAAGAACTTGCTGTAGCTAAATCAGACCAATTATTGAACCAAGCAGAGGCGATCGGCGACTTTAAAATTTTAGTAGCCGAAATGGGGGATTTAGACCCCAAAGCATTGCAAACCGCAGGGGAAAGATTGCAGCAAAAATTAGGAGAAGCAGCCGTAGTTTTAGGTTCCATTCCTGCCGAAGGAAAGGTGAGTTTAGTAGCAGCTTTCAGTCATAAAGTCAATAAAGATAAGAAGTTACAAGCAGGTAAATTCATCGGTAAAATTGCCAAAATTTGCGGCGGTGGCGGCGGTGGCAGACCGAATTTAGCTCAAGCTGGCGGACGTGATGCTAGTAAGTTACCAGAAGCGTTAGAAGCTGCTAAAAAGCAGTTAATTGAAGCTTTACAGTAATTATTTAAGGTGGGTTTTTCCCACCTCAATCATTATCATTATTCTGTTTTTACAGTCTAATAATTTAACCAAAATCTCAAGAAAAATGTTCGATAAAATAACCGAAAATACTCAAATTAATACTTCTGATAAATTAAATAATTTACTCTATTTACCCTCACCATCATTGTCAGAAATAGAAGAATTTTGCTCAGAAATTGCAACTGAAACTAAACAAAGTAAGAAAAAGGTTGAATTAGAAGTTTTGAATACAACGCTACTATTTTATTATTATTATTCTTTGATATTCTCAAAGGGAAAAGTTTCGCTCGAACAATTCAAAAAAAACTCAAAAGAATTTGCTAATTTAGCCGATCTTATCCGCAATAAGTGGGGTTTTTTGTCACAAAATGTTAGAAATTTGACTTCTGAATTTGTTGAAGAAAATATTCCTCGATATCTTGCGATTTTTGAAAAAATCTACGAAATAATAGAATTAAACAAGACAACAGAAAAATTCATGCTTATTCCTAGTTTTCGATCTAACATTAATCAACTTGAAAAATTTTTAGATGAAGTGAAACAAAGCATGACGAATTTTAAATTAGCTGTTGACGAAGTTAGTTCTAAACCTCTTTCAGAAACTCGCATCTGGGAACAAAGTACTTTGGCAGAAAAGTCACAAAAAAATATAGAACTTTCGGATAAAATAAAACAAATAAAATCTGAGTCTGACAAGAAAAAGGTACACCTAGTTATCTTAGAACAGTTATTTGAATATATTGAAGAACTTAGTCCTAATAATGAACAAATAAAACAATTGCGTAGAAAAATCCTTAAACAAAATTTTGAAGAATCTACGGCATCTCAAATACCTTCAAAAGCTAAAGAAAAGGAATCAGTTATTAGCAACCACATAGAAATTACTCCTGGTGTTTGTGGTGGAAAACCTCGTATCGCTGGTCATCGAATTAGAGTACAAGATGTCGTAATTTGGCACGAAAAAATGGGACTTTCTCCTGACGAAATTGTCTTCCATCATCCAAGTATCAATCTTGCTGATGTATATGCAGCTTTAGCTTACTATCACGATAATCGTGAAGAAATTAGACGACAAATCAAAGAAAGCGAGGATTTTGTCAGAGAATTACAAGCAAAAAATCCTTCAAAACTTCAGCAAAAACTAAAAGGTAGGAATGTCACAAACGATTAAATTCCACCTCGATGAAAATGTGAGTAATGCTATAGCTGACGGCTTAAAAAGACGTGGAATAGATGTTACCACAACACCAGAATTAGGATTAAAGGGGAAAGATGATTTGAAACAAATAGAGTTTGCTTTAAATAACGATCGAGTAATTTTTACTCATGATGACGATCTACTAGTATTTCATAACAAAGGAATTAAACACGCAGGTATTGTTTATTGTCATCAAAACTCTTATTCAATAGGCGAAATTATAAAATATTTAATCTTGATTTGGGAATTTTATGACTCGAAAGAGATGTATAATACTCTAGAATTTGTGCAGAGATTATCATGAATTTTGCCCAATGGTACCAAAATTACTAGTAGCTACTATATGGAATTAATAACAAACTTTCCACTTCGTCCAATTACTAATGAAGCCGAATTAATTGCTACTCAAAATCAAATTAATTATATTTTAGACAAAGGACAACTTAATCGAGACGATCGCGACTACATAAAAGTTTTAGCAATACTTGTATATAGCTATGAAGAAAAACACGAACCAATACCAGCTTTAAAAGGAGTCGAACTCCTTCAAGCGTTATTAGAAGAGTTGAATTTAGAGCCTAAAGATATGGTAGATATATTTGGAAATGAGCCTGCTGTTTGTGAAATATTAGAAAAAAAGCGTCAAATAACTGAAGAAGAAGAGCAAAAATTAACCGATCGCTTTCTCTAAAAGTTTCAGAAATATTGAGGTATAAAATGATAATAATTAAACAGTTTTTTCATTTATATCGAAACTATAGTGAGGTGCGATCGACCTTTGACAGAATCAAATAAATGCTAAACTTAACAAAAAAATATAAACATATATAAAGCAATCTTAGAAAGCCAAAACATCTATGAAATCAGGGATCGACTAGTAATTGACGAACGGGGGATCGAACGCGCAGGTATTGTTTACTGCGATCGAAAACATTGTGTTATATATTCCCGTAATCTCTAAAAGCAGTGCGCTCCTAACCAACAACTCATGTAAGTTTTTATATGAGTTTTTATATGAGTTTTATGACTTTTAAATCAGAAATATTAGTTATATTGTGTTTTTAGATTGGGTAAATAAACATTAAAGTTTTTTTCTGATGAGATTAAGGCTCTCACGGATAACGTAAATTAGAAACTTTAAATAATGATTTCATCATTAAGAGCATTATGTAAAGTGCATTTTGTCAATTGTTTTTAACAAAACTACGTATTTTGTAGTTCGCAAAAATGCTCTAGACACCCAATTTAACAATCAATTTGAGGAATCAGAAGATGGCTACAACAAAGAAAAGACTTAGCCGATACGACTTTTTTAAAGCCAACCGCCGTGCATCTGGCTGGGCAGCAATTTCTCCTACGAGAGGTGACATTGCCGAGTATCTCAAACGGTGTCGCGATAAGGTTGTAGTTCCGACTAAAAATATTGGCAAAGGCAAACAAGCCGTAATTATTGGGGGTGGTGTTGCTGGTCTGACCTCAGCCTATGAATTGCTCGTGCAGGAGATTGGTTGTAGTTGTGTAATTTTGGAAGCCAACCAACGAGTTGGGGGAAGAAACTTCACCGTGCGTCCTGGAGATACGATCGCAGAGGAAGGGTTTGACGCTCAAATGTGTAATTTTGAGGAGGAAAAAGACCAACCCTACGAACCCTATTTGAACGCAGGACCTGGGCGAATACCTTCTTCTCATACCAATCTTCTGGGCTATCTAAGGCGGTTTAAAGTGCCTATAGAAGTTTATGTCATGAATAGTGGGTCTAACCGGACCTACATTGAAAATAATTTTGACGATCGCTCAGTGCCCAACCGACGGTTAGATAATGATACACGAGGCTGGATTGCTCAAGAGTTGTTCCGACTTTTAAACGGCGATAATTTTCCTTCCTTATATTCGAGCGAGATCGAACAATTTAAGAAGTTGCTGCTGAAGTTTGGCGATCTTAAAAACATGGGAAAAGATCGAGGCAAATATTTAGATTCCGATCGATCTGGCTATAGTCATTTACCCAGTATTGGGCCAGGTGAGGTAGAAGAACCTTTGCAACTTGACGAACTGCTGGCATCGGAGTTTTGGGACACTCACTTCTATCAACCCCAGGACTTTCTCTGGCAACCTACTTTATTTCAACCTGTGGGCGGAATGGATAAGGTAGTTGATGCCTTTAGGGAAAGAGTCGAGAAACTAGGCTGCGATATTCGCCTGGGTGCTGTTGTGAACCGTATTGCCTGGAATGGTGAAACTGGAAAATACAGCATATACTACGATCGAGGTAATGAAGAAGAGACGATCGAAGCAGACTATTGCTTCAGTAACATCCCTATTCCCCTACTGAAAGGGATATTGCAAGACGAACATTTCGATGAAAAATTTAGGGATGCCTTACACGCAGTGTACAGAGCGCAATACAGTAATAGTTCTAATGGTTCTGATGATGGAGAATACCAACGTAAATTTTTAGCAGATACTACTAAAGTAGGCTGGCAAGCAAAACGCAATTTATGGCAAGAGGCTAAAGGTTCTGGGAATGTTCCTATTTATGGTGGAATCTCTTGGACTACTGATGAAATCGACCAAATCTGGTATCCATCAGAGAACTATCACGGAGAGTTAGGAGTGCTAACAGGAGCTTACAACTTTGAAGATATAGCCAGAGATTGGGGCGAACAAACCCCACAGGAGCGCCTAGAACTTGCTCGAAAAGGGGCTAAAAATTTGGGAGGAGATGACTTTGCTAATGGCTTGCAGCATGGCTTGGCTATCGCTTGGCAAAATATGCCCTATCAAAAAGGTGGTTGGGCACAGTGGTCCACAGTCGATCGACAAGAGTACCACTTTAATAATTTGACCGATGGCAACAAAAACTTTTATATTGTCGGAGATCAACTTTCTGCTTTACCAGGATGGCAGGAAGGTGCAATACTGTCGGCAATTAATGCAGTTAATCGGGTAGCCGACGAAAAGTATATCGTACCAAAACTAGATAAGTTGCCAGATACACGCTTGATAGTACAGGGTATCTAGGAAACTGGCGAAAGTTTTATTAAGGGGCAATCCAGATGATTTTGCCCCTTTGAGTGTTTTAGATCTTCTCCGATCGAAACTCGAAGGAATTCGAGAGTAGCAAGTATAGAGCTTATATCTGACTAATTACCACAGCATAACTCGTGTTTTAAAAATACGAGAATTATTAATTCTTCATTTGAGGACGATTATGAAAAACGGCAAAGAAGCAACGTTTTTACAGAGAAGTTTAGCTAGTTCAACACAAGTACTGGGAAAAACAGAACCTCAACAAGTTATACCAATTCTCGAAAATAACGAGAGACTTAGGGAACAGGGAATAGGGAATAGGGAATAGGGAATAGGGAACAGAGGGATTTGAGCTTTTTTTATTAATAAAAACTATTTCTTATCTCTCTAGTTACTT
>JASJDA010000175.1 GCA_030065755.1 Prochloraceae cyanobacterium
TGAGTGTAAACCAGCCTAGAGGTTCAGAATTATTGTCTTGTGGCATTAATTCTAGGGCTACTGAAAGCTCCTTCCTAATTAACGAAGCGCAGGTGAGTTAATAGGTGGGAGTAGTTTACTACATAGAAATCACCACCCATTTTCGCTCTAAGTCCTTTTTGCTAATAATCTTCTCGTCTCTTCTGCTGCTGCTTTCATCGCTTGTTCTGGAGTCATTCTCTGAGTCAATGCGGCACTGAGATAGCGTTGTAAAATATCAGAGGCTTGGGCGTATTGGGAAATAGGAGGGCGTAAAACCGATTTTTTTACTACCTCAAGCAGTTGAGGATAGTGACTGTATTTAGCCACAATTTCTGGGTCGTTAAATAGAGACAAACGACTGGGAACGTAACCAGTAGCTAGAATAAACTTGCGTAGTATATCCTCCCTACTGAAAAATTTAATCACTTCCCAGGCTGCCTCTGGATGTTTAGTAGTTTTGGCAATACCGAATCCCCATCCTCCCAAACAAGCACCACTGTTTTGTCCTAGGGAGCTTATCATTGGCTTGAGGGCAAACTTACCTCTAATTGGAGAGTTGGGTTGAGAAGCTAAACCGACGATATAAGGCCAATTTCGCAAGAAAAGAACTTGACCATTTTGAAATAGGAGGCGAGTTTCCTCTTCTGCATAAGTGGTAACCCCAGGAGGAGAAACCTTACGCTCGATCGTGGTGCGCAAAAATTCTACAGCTTTTGTAGCTTCTGGTTTGTCTAGTCCTACTTCTAGGGTCTCTGGATCGACCCAAAAGGCACCAAAACCTTCGAGAATCTCTACAAACATCGCCACGAGACCTTCATATTGTTTGCCTTGCCAGACATAACCCCACGGAATTAAACCTTTATTTTGCAAATCTGCTGAAATAGAGATTAATTCCTCAAAAGTATCTGGAGGTTCTTTTCCTGCCTTCTCTAGCAAGTCCGTGCGATAATAAAGCATACCCGCGTCGGAACGAAAAGGCATCCGATAGAGTTTTTTTTGATAGCTACCCCCTTTGACATCGGCTTGAATAAACGGCTCTAGTTCTTCAGTTGAAATGCGATCGTCTAGGGGCATTAACCAACCTGCTGCAGCAAACTTGGGTACCCAAACAATATCCATGTAGACTAAGTCGTAGGGCGAGTTTCCCAACAGAAATGAAGAGGTGTAAAGGTCTTCTACTTGGTTGGTTTCATTAGGCCCTTCTACAATCTCTAAGCGAATATGGTGATGTGTCTGGTTAAATTCATCAACTAGGGGCTGTAACTGTACTGCTTCCAAAGCTCTCATGAAAGTCTTTACCGTTACTGGTTGCTGAGTTAATGCTGGTACTAGCAACAAAACAACAGACACGAGAGATAGAAATCCTATTAATAGGTATTTCCCAGGGATTTTTATTTTTTTATTATGTCTGATTTTCAAACTAATACTACGCTTACCAATTGTTATCAATATATCGCGATCGCCTCATTGTCAACTGTTACAGCAATTTTACCTGAAGCCCAATCTAAATTTCCACAAGTAGTCTTTGCCGATCGGTTAAAATAGACAACTGTCCCGTTTAACAATTAAGTATATTTTGTCCTATGGAGGTATCTTTGGAAAAATTTCTCTTAAAAGTTCTTTGGCTAGAAAAAGACGTAGCGATCGCCGTGGATCAAGTAGTCGGAAAGGGAACTAGTCCTTTAACTGCTTACTTCTTTTGGCCCCGCAATGACGCTTGGGATCAGCTCAAAGACGAATTAGAATCCAAAAGTTGGATTTCAGAAACCGAACGCATTGAAATTCTTAACAAAGCTACAGAAGTAATTAATTTTTGGCAAGAGTTTGGGAAAAGCACCACTATGGCTGAAGCCCAATCTAAGTTCCCAGAAGTAGCCTTTGTCGGGAGCAATTAGGGATTGCTGTCCCACCTGTAACAAATTTGACACCTTCTATGGTGGTGTCAATAGTTCCAAAGAAAAATAGAATACGATTGTCAGTAGACTCTGACAATCTCTGTGTTGTTCCTGTTTGCGATCGATTACTCCGTTCGGTGCTAGATTCCACCAGGGAACAAATGAGAATATCCCTCATTTTATTATGCGTGCTGGCGAATTAAACGCTGTACGCTCGCAATTGTGGGATTTAATTCGTAATTGCGTAGCTCTGGACGATTGAGACGTGCGAGTTGTTCTTGTTCGATCATTTCTACATCCTGATGCACCAATCCATCGAGCATTTTTTGTGCCGAACCAAATAAACTATCTTTGACAAAACGACGAAACCAAACGGGTAATTTGTGCAAGCGCCAGAAAGCATTGAGGGAAGTAAATTGAATGAGATAGGCGCGAGTGTAAGTTTCATTTACCGGACAAAAAAGACAGTAAATTTTGAAATCTTGTCCTAGAGTTGATACCCAATGGGGATAAATATAACTTACGTCTAAAGGTTCGGGGTGCAAGCGGCGCAAACCAGGAAAAAATAGCTGGGAAATAGACCAAATTTTATCAATTTTATAATAACTTTGTGCTTCGTAGTGAGCATCTACTCGATCGTCGTCTGAATACAAATCTTTTAATTCTGCCGATGCCCATGCCTGATAATTATCGTGTAAGTGTCCGTGATACATATCCATCAGGTTTTCGATCAGGTAAGAATAGTGTCCCTTGCACTCAATTACCGAGACAGTGGCGATATAGTTGAGGTGTTCCCACTCTGGAACTCCCATTGGCAATATAGAATTAGCAAGGTGTTTCTCTCCAGGAAAAAGCCAAATAAACCCGTCCAGTTCCCATGCTGGATAGTTGCGAATTTTGCAGCTTGGCAACTTTTGATTAGCAGCTAAATAAGGAACTGTTACACAATTTCCTTCTAAGTCGAAGCGCCAACCGTGGTAAGCACATTCGAGATCGTCGTTTACTATGCGCCCGCTACTGAGTTTAACCTGTCGGTGAGGGCAACGATCTTCGAGAGCCTGAATTTGTCCCGTTTCGTCGCGATAGAGGACGATCTCCTGATGCCACAAATTTACTGCTATTGGTTTGTCCTTTACCTCAGTAGAGCGGGCAACTACATACCAGCGATCGAGATTAATACCACAGGTGCGGATGTCAACATTAGCCATTAGTTTTAATTTAGAACCTCACCACCGAGAATCTATAAATTAAAGTGCGCTTATTAGTATAGGAGTTTAAAGGATATTTAATTCACGCGAACCGAAAACTTTTTCGATGGTTTCCCCCGAACCAGCGATCGCTAAACCCTAATTAAATTAATGCTAATTCTGCTAATTCTGCAAGAGCTGAATCAACCTGAGATTGGACACTAATTGACGAACCAAAGACATCTAGCCAGTGACGACCGAATCCCTCAGCAAAGGAACCTACATAAGCCTCTTTGGCCCCAAGTTGTCTCGCAAAAGAATCAGAGAAAAGATCTGCGCTTTCAATCTTGTTGCGAAGTGTAATAATATCGTTGTTTCTAGCGCCCAAAGCTACTTCTAATGCAAAAGCAGCTAATGATACCGAGCCATCTTGTACTCTTGGAACCCAGAAATCTAGTCCACCTTGTTCAGCTTGACGATCGAAAGCTAAATCATAAACTAGATTTACCTGTTCTCTAACGCTTAATCCTCCAAAGAGACGATTGGCTTCGTCTGAATTGCCGAATTGATTGACGATCTGATGATAAATATTTCGTTCATTCCCAATTAAAGGATCCCCACGGATTGGACTATAGCTAACTCCATTTTCACTGAGAACCTGATTCCAAAAATTTAGTCCGTCAACATCTGCTGGTCTTCCATAGTAAGCGACATAAGCAATTTGTGCTGTCGTCCCATCTAGAGTTAAAGGAGTAGTATCATCAGTAGGAAGATTATTGATTATTTGAATATCGATAACCTCCGCTTGCGCCACGTCTGTGAAGTTGTCGTCAATAAAAGTCTCGCGATCGAAAAAAGGGTCTACGTCAATAAATGCACCAACAAAATATTCTCCAGGCACATTATTATCGAAAAAACTCGTGTTAGTTGGTAAAGTTATTAGGTGAGTAAAAAGTGTTGAATCCTCAAAGAAACCAGGAGGAAGATAAGCGCCCCCTAAAAAAAAGTCGTCTCGTGTTCCAATCAGATCGTCTGTAGAGAGATAAAAGTCTACAAAAATTACTCCTTCTGGATTGAAATTTTTTTCATTAATAATAGAGTAATCTATGGTGATAGTATCTCCAGAGTCGAAAAAATTGTCTTTTGATATAGCATTTGGAAGGACTACAAATGTATCGAATTTTAAATCAATATCAGCCATAATTGAAAATTGTACCTTTGATTGAGATTATTTACTGTGGTGCCGTAAATACTTGCAAAATTGTTCTTCTTAGTGTGCAAACAGCAACAATAATAGGGAGAAGACAGTCTTTAATTCTCCTCTGTCACTCCAGTACCTCGCGAGGCTAAAACTTAGAAGTGAAGATGCTCTTCTAAAAATTTAGCTACCTTTTCCGCAATTCCCAGCTCCCAATTGTTTTGACAAAGATTTCCCACCTACTATTTTCTCTGAACGCCAAAATTTCCTAGCTCTAAACCTTACAGAAAACTACCAATGCTCCCTCAATTTATTCCCCTCTTCTTAAGGCATATAAACAGACTCTTTCTTCTTGGATATAATTGTTTGTGCCTCATTTTGCTCTTTATGAAGTCAGGCTAATTTCCGACCTTTACATCGCCTTATTTAAAGAAGTAAATTTTCTTTTCGCCATTGATTATATTCAGCGAATTTATGCTACTAAGATCGAACAGCACTCACTGAAAAGAGAAAATAAACTTCACCGATCGAGGTATTAATTCATCTCATTTTTATTCTAACTAAAGCTGATTTAAGGGCAACAAATTTGCCCGATCGTGATACAAAAATTATAATTATAGATTTTCAGCTAATACCATTTCTCAAAAGTAACTGGAGAGATCAAAAATACTTTTTATTAATAAAAAAAGCTCAAATCCCTCTGCCCCCTATTCCCTGTTCCCTATTCCCTGTTCCCTATTCCCTAAGTCTCTCGTTATTTTCGAGAATTGGTATAAATTACGGCATTACTTAATTACGGTGTAAGTAAGCAAATTTTTTAGCAAGGCATATCTGCTCTTTTTTAATCCCTCTAATATTTTCTCTTTTAATTTTTCTTCTAGCAGCGTCTAATTCATCTTAATGCCTCTTCAACTTGCGCCGAAACAAATCTTTTAGTATGCAATCTTTACATTAAATTCTCGATCTCAACCAAGAAGATTTTTCCCACCTCACCCTCACCAGACAGTTAGAACAAACTCAAGCAGAATGTCTGTCTTCTCCTACACCCGCGATCGCTGGTTAATAACATTAACATTTTTGTAAGTTTTCCCGCTCCTGCTCTCGAGCAATCCACTCCAAACCTAAATACTTTTGCAAATTCCACAGTAACTCTTGCTCATTTACAGGTTTGTGCAAAATAGCTTTGCAATCTAGGTAATGACTCATGTTTGTAGTAATTGAGCTAGCTGTAATAACAATAATGGGAATATTTTTTAACTTTGGTATTTGTCGGATTTCTTTTGAGGAAGTAAAGCCAGTTTTAACAGGCATAAATAAATCTAGTAAAATCAAATCTGGTTCAAAAGAAGAAGCAATTTCTAACATCTGCTCTCCATTATTGGCAGTAGCTATATCAAAGCCGAGCGGTTGCAGCATTTCCACCAAAAGATCGCGATTTTCGCGGCGATCGTCTACTATTAAGACCTTGCGTCGAGTTCCTTTATAGCCTATTACATCAATTAATGTCTTTTGTAGTGGCTTTGGCTCGACTTCTATTAGTACTGGCAATAAAAGCTCGAACCAAAAAGTCGAACCCTGTCCCAATTTGCTTTTAACTTGGAGTTTTCCTCCCATTAATTCTACTAGTTGGTTGGCGATCGATAAACCCAAACCCGTCCCAGCAGCTCTAGATTTTAAATCCCCTAGTTGTTCAAAAGGTTGAAAGATTTTATTGCGATCGAGATCGCTCATGCCAATACCCGTATCTTTAACTTCAAAACGTAGTTTTTGTTTGGGGGAAGAGCCATTAGCTTTTATGTAGTCGATCGCGCTTACTTTAACAGTTATTTCCCCTACGCTAGTGAATTTAATTGCATTGCTTAAAAGATTAATCAGTATTTGTCGCAATCTTTTTTCATCAACCTGAACCCAATTAGGTAAGTTATTCCATTCTTTTCTAAGTTGAATATCTTTTTTTTCTGCCCATATCTCAATGGTATTTACTACTCCATCCAAAAAAGTAGATAATTGCAACTCAGTTGGATGCAATTCTATTTTGTTTAGCTGTGTTTTGGAAAAATCCAAGATGTCATTAATGAGGTTTAATAAATGGATTCCATTTTGCTCGACTATTTGTAAATGCTCCGCTTGAGTAAGATGTAATCGATCGCTTTTTTGAATTATTTTTGTATATCCTAAGATGCTATTGAGGGGAGTACGCAATTCGTGGCTAATATTGGCAAGAAATCTATCTTTTGCCAAATTTGCTGCTATGGCCGTTTCCTTTGCTTTTTCCGCAGCTTCTTTAGATTTTTGTAGTTGAGCTGTTCTCTGTTCGATTCGCTTTTCTAAATTTTTAACTAAGCTTTTTAACTGAGATGCCATCCGATTGAAAGAGTTTGCTAATATACCCAGTTCGTCTTTACGCTTAATTTTAACTAAGCTATTCCATTTACCATTAGAAAGATCGATCGCGCTGTCAGTAAGGGTAGTAATTGGGCCGATTAAATGGTTTGCTAATAAGAAAGTTAGAATGCTGACAGATAATACTGCAACTGATGCTACCAAAAATGCTAAATTCTGAAATTCTTTTTCACCTTGGAGCAATTCGCTCGTCTGCTGAATAACTATAACTCCCCAGTTATTATCTAGACGATTGCTGTAGTAAATCCATTTGATTCCGTCTTTATCTTTGAAAGATCCTCTACCAGTATTTCCTTCTAAAAAACTTTCTACTGGTGAATATTTACTCAAAGAAGTCAACTTGTCTCCCGATACAAATTTTGAATTGGGATGAGCTAATACTTTACCATCTCGATCGACCAAAAAAGCATAACCAGTTTGACCAAACTTCATTTGACCTATTTGTTTAGTAATTGCTTCTAGATTGCTACACACCATCGCTACGCCAACAACTGTAAATTTTTGAGCGCGAATTGAAGTACTCATACATAAGGCCGGTTTTTTGGTGCTGCGACTAATTAAAGTTTGGTAAGAAACAATATTGTCCCCTTTCACTGCCGTTTTGAAATATTCTCGATCTCCCCGATATTGGGATTCTCGGTTATCGTTACGAGCCAGAGTCCAACCATCTAACTTAATAGTAGTAGCTCGATAAAAATGTTGATAGGTGTGTACTATTTCGACGAGGATTGATTTTTGCTCCGAAGCTTCCATACTTCTAATATTTTCTTGCCTGCTTAGGTTTTTTAAGGCAAGTACGTTCATCTCATTCCATCTATTAATATCGTTAACTAATACATTCGCTCTCAATCGTAGATTTTCTTCTGCTTCAGATCGAATTGTTTTAGTCCCGCGATTACTCGCATAAAATATAGCTATTAAAATTAACGGAACGATTCCTGTTAAAACTAATAGAGGCATTTTTAATCGGAGGCTGCGAAATATTGAAATATTCATATTTAATGCTCTGTTTTTTATTTGTATCTTTATAAATTATCAAGCATTATCATAGTCAAAAATCTTTGATTTTAGTTAAAACACTTGCGATTGTCGACGTGTTTTTATTTAATTAAATATTGCTCTATTTTTAAATCTAAAACATTTCTTAATATTCTCACGACAATCGGGAGCATCCCATAAATATATTTTTCAATTATGCGATCGCTCCTAAGAATCTAAAATTTTAATTATTTTTTAAATTTTGACGAGCTAATTTTAACTAAGTTTTTTGTTTCTCTAATAGCCTGCGCCTGAAAAGAAGTCTTACAATTGGCAAGATTATAACTATGCTAAAAGTAAGTACCCAAAGACTTTGAGAAATTTGACTTTGAAATAGAATCCCCATATCGCCGCCGCTAATAGCAAGTGCCCGACGCAGGTTTTCTTCCATCAATTCACCGAGAACAAAACCTAAGATAAAAGGTATCAACGAATATTTCAATTTACGCAGAAAGTAACCGAATACTCCGATCGCCAGTACGAACAAAATAGACACCATACTACCGTGGACGGAAAAAACGCCAACAAATGCCATTACTGCGATTCCAGGTACTAGCAACCAATTAGGTATTAGCAAAATGCGAGCAAATAACCCTACCATTGGTAGATTTAGGACTAATAGCATTAAATTGCCTATATACATTGAAGCAATAAGTCCTCCGGCAATTTCTGGTTGTTGCGCAAACAACATCGGGCCAGGCTGAATGTTATACAATAGCAGCGCACCCAGCAGGATAGCAGTAGTACCGCTCCCAGGAATTCCTAAAGTCAGCATGGGGACAAAAGCGCCGCCAGCAGCAGCATTATTAGCTGCTTCTGGGGCTGCTAGACCGCGAAAATCCCCTTTGCCAAAAGTTCCTTCGGAGTCGTTGAGTCGTTTTTCAGTAGAATAGGCTACAGCGCTGGCGATCGAAGCTCCAGTACCAGGCAAAACCCCAATGATAAAACCGATAATAGAGGAGCGCAAAATAGTCCACTTGCACGCTAGCACCTCTTCCAGCTTTATCATTGTTCGATTTATTGCTACCGGAATGAGTCTCCCCATGTGGGCTCTCTCCAGCAAAAGTAAAATCTCGCTAACTGCAAATAAGCCGATAACAACGATTAAAAAATCGATGCCGTCGTAAAGTTCTGGCTGACCGTAAGTGTAGCGCAATACGCCAGTTCCAGAGTCTACTCCCACTGTAGCCAACATTACCCCAAGTACCGCCGCGATCGCAGTTTTAAGTGGATTTTTACCTACTATTACCGCTAGGGAAGCGAAGGCGAAAATCATCAAACTGAAATATTCTGCTGGGCCGAATTTAATAGCCATTTCAGCTAAAAGCGGGGCAAATAAAGTTAATCCTATTACCGCTATAGTGCCGCCAATAAAGGAACTGATGGCAGAAAGAGCCAAAGCTGGACCTGCCATGCCTTTGTGAGCCAGGGGATAGCCGTCTAGAGTACTCATTACCGCACTAGAATCCCCAGGAATGTTAAGCAGAATGCTGGAAATGCGCCCGCCGTATTCAGCACCGTAATAGATGCCAGCTAACATAATTAAAGCTGTTTCTGGAGGTAAACCGAGAGTGTAGGAAATCGGCAACAGAACGGCTACCCCATTAATAGGGCCAATACCAGGTAAAGCTCCCACTAAGGTACCGATAAACCCTCCCACCAGAGCCATAGCCAGGTTTAGCGGTGTAAGAGCAACTGCGAAACCTTGCAGCAAAAAATCTAGAATATCCATAGCTTCTTATTTTACCCGCCGAATATCTGACCTGAAGGCAAAGGTATCTGTAACAGCCAGCCAAACAAGGCATAGAATACTAGACCCAAGGCAATACCTCCTAATCCACTTTGCACCCAGTTTGCTTCAAACAGACGAGCTAACAGCGTGCTGACGATCGCGGTGGAGAGGATGAAGCCCAACCAAAATAAGGTAAATCCGTAGCCTACCAGAGTAGCGATAACTAAAACGGACTTCAGTAGAAGCCTGTCTCTGGGCCACTCTACCTGTTGCGATTTCGAGCGAAATAGGACAAATAGAGAAAAAACTGCTAAAAGTATTGCTAAGAAAAGGGGGAAAGCTCTCGGTCCCAGAGGATCGTAGGCAAACGGTACTTTTAGACCATATGCCTCCCAACCATAGTAGAGAGAGAAAAATAACATCAACCCTGCGAAGATGCGATCGCTCATTTAGATAGTCCGATTTCTTTAACTAATTCGCGAAAGTCTTTAACCTGTTTTTTGACAAGAGTTTCATATTCCGAGCCGATCGTCACGTAGGGAAACAGACCGCGATTAGCTAATTCTTGCTTAAATTCAGGAGTTTCAACTAGTTTTGTCATTTTGTCTACCCACCACTGATATTCTTCTTCAGTGATATTTGGCGGTACGTAATAGCCTCGCCAAACTGGCCAGGTAACGTCGTAGCCTTGCTCAACCGCCGTGGGGTATTCAGCAAATTCATCTTCTAAGCGATCGTCAGCTAACACTGCCAGAATTCGGAATTTGCCACTTTCAAGTTGCCCTTTCATTTCCGATACATCGCAAGGGCATACTTGAGTTTGGCCGCCTAAAACCGATGCGAGGGCTTCACCACCGCCTTCGTAGGCTACAAAACGCATTTGCTTGGGGTCTAAGCCAGCAGCTTTTGCCAGCAGAGATGCTTTCATCCAGTCCTGAGAGCCAATAGAACCCGCAGCACCAAAAACAACACTCTCTGGATTTTTCTTCAGTGCCTCCATTAAATCTCCCAAGTTTTGCCAGGGAGAATCGGAGTTAACCACCACCACGCCGAAGTCAGCACCGAGAGCAGCTAGCCAACGCACCGCATTTTCATCGTATTCCCCAAATTTGCCCTGAGCCAGATTAAGAGCTGACCCAGTACTTGCTGCTATAATAATGTTAGGGTCTTTATTGCGGCTGCCTACTATGTTGTTATAGGCTAGTGCCCCAATACCCCCAGGCAAATACTTTACTTGCATTGGCTGCGATATTAGTTTTGATTCCTTTAGGGAGTTAGCAGCTAGTCGGCAAGTCAAATCGAAACCGCCACCTGGTTTAGCTGGAGCTATACATTCTAAATTTTTTCTTTCAGTTTTCGATGTCGTATTTGGTTGTGTATTGTTGCAACCTTGCAACGAAAGTGCTGCCAGAGTTGTAACAAAAAACAAAATTGAAAATCTATTTGTCAACATAATATTTTTCACAAATAGGTGGTATATTTGTCACATTTTATTAAGATAATTTTATAGGTATTAAGCCACTACATACAAATACAAGAGCAATTTTTTAAACTTGCAGCATACTACTGATGAAGAATAATTTAAAATACGATGTTGTAATTCTAGGAGCGGGTAATGCTGCTCTATGTGCAGCCCTAGCAGCTAGAGAACAAGGTGCGAAAGTTTTACTATTAGAACGTGCGCCAGCTAGCTTTCGTGGTGGCAACTCTTATTTTACTGATGGGGCTATTCGCTTTGCTTATAAAAACTTAGATGATATCCGAAAGATTATCCCTGAGTTAACAGACGAACAAGCAGCTAAAGTAGACGTAGGCTCCTATACGGAAGAGGAATACTTTGAAGATCTCATGCGAGTCACAAAAGGGAAGGCAAATAGAGATCTCGCTCAACGCTTAGTCAATCAATCCTATCCTACGATTCAATGGTTGTATAATCAAGGCGTAAGATTTTCCCTATTATATCAGAATCAAGCATTTAAGTCAAACGATCGCTACCATTTTTGGGGGAGTTTAGTTGTTAAGTCTGTTGGGAAGGGGATAGGACTGATAGATACCCTATTTGAACGAGCCGAGCAGATGGGAGTCGAAATTTGGTACGAAGCACGAGGCAAAGCACTGATTAAAAATAGTCAAGGAAAGATTACAGCAATTGAAGTCCAGCGCGGTGAAGACACTGTTAAGGTGGAAGCCGAGGCAATAGTGCTAGCATCGGGAGGATTTGAAGCCAACCCCGAAATGCGCGTTAGTAACCTAGGGTCAGAATGGAAAGACGCACTGGTACGAGGTACTCAGTACAATACGGGGGACGGAATTCGCATGGCTGTTGAGGTGGGAGCTGTTTCATATGGTGACTGGGAAGGTTGCCATTCTATCGCCACAGACCTAAATGCTCCTGTTGTTGGGGATTTTTCTAAACCAGGAGATATCTTCAAAAAACACTGCTACCCTCTGGGGATAATGGTTAATAAAAATGGCGATCGCTTTGTCGATGAGGGCGCAGATTTTCGCAATTATACCTACGCTAAATACGGGAGAGCCATTTTAAACCAGCCTGACAATATAGCTTACCAAATTTTCGATAACAAAGTCGCAAAGCTACTGCGTGAAGAATACGAACTTGAAGAAGCTACTCGTCTTGAAGCACGAACCCTAGAGGCTTTAGCCGCTCGGATTGATATTGACAAACAACGCTTTCTAGAAACTGTTCGCAGCTACAATGAAGCTGTTCTAGAAGGGGATTACAACCCACATATAAAAGACCAAAAAGGAACTGTTGGCATAAATCCACCCAAGTCCAATTGGGCTTTAAAAATTGATACACCTCCCTTCTTAGCCTTTCCCGTTACTTGTGGAATCACCTTTACCTTTGGTGGTTTAAAAGTAACCACCAACAGCCAAGTTTTAGACACCAACGATCGAGTCATACCAGGTTTATATGCTGCTGGTGAATTAGTTGGGGGACTTTTTTACCATAATTATCCAGGAGGATCGGGTCTGATGTCTGGCGCTACTTTTGGTAAGATTGCTGGAACTCATGCAGCTACAGAAAGAATTATCTTTAAATGACCGAAATATAATTAGAAACTCTGAAGTCGAAAGTCACTTGGAAGTGTTTTTTACTTAAATCAGGTGTACCTCACCAGTGTCTAAATCGTAATAAGCCCCGACAACTTTTAACTTTCCTTCCTGAACTAATTGGGAAATGACCTCGGAAGTATGTAATCTTTCAATTTGAAGGAAAATATTTTCTTTGACGAGATTTTGCACTCGATCGCCTGGTTTGTTTCTGGCCCTTTCCACTGCTGGTTTAATGGCTTCTACTATACTGCCAATTTGACCAGGAAGTGGTTTACTGGCTAAAGTGGCTTTGATAGCGCCACATCTTTCATGACCTAGTACGAGGAGGACTTTGGCGCCTAATAAGAGAGTGCCATATTCAAGGCTCCCAATTTCTTCAGGTGTAGCAATGTTACCAGCATCGCGGACTACAAATAAATCTCCCAAACCTCGATCGAAGATAATCTCTACGCTCACTCTCGAATCAGCACAGCTAAGAATACAAGCTAAGGG
>JASJDA010000176.1 GCA_030065755.1 Prochloraceae cyanobacterium
ATCTTGATTGTCAATTCGTTTATAATTAACAGGAGAAAATCAAAGGTATTATTGCTTAATAAATGCTGGATTTCAACCTCATTAACCAGAAAATCTCAGAAATGACTAATTATTTGACCGAAGTTGAATTCAGCAACAAGCAAGGTTTAAATTCAGCTAAAAAAATACTTCCCCAAGCCCATAGTGAGCATCAAAAACTGGCGGAACTACTGGATAATTACGCATCACAAATGATGTTTAGTGCCGCTCTGGGAACTTTTTATTTTTAATAAGGAAACCCTGTTACGATAACTTTTTTGCTTCGTTTATAACTTAACTACTAAAGAGGGTTTCCTTATTAAAAATAATATTTTCTAAACCTATTGATCCAGTTGATACTGTAATCCCTATTAGCGAAGTACCTTTTCAGTACACGGTTTTTGCTACTGACACCGCAAGTATATCTCCAAACCATCATGAGGTGGTTTACTGTTACTTGATTAATCTTGGCAGAGCCATGTTTCATTACCAACAAAGTCTCTATCCTCTGCTCGATAGTACTCCAGCAATTTATTCCCCCCAAGTTGCAGAAAGAACTATGGCTGATTGTCAAATGGAGATCGAAGATGCAATTGTTCACTATCGTACTATCAAAGAGTTTGAGAGTCTAGCTGAAATGTCCACTACTTGGGTATCACCACCTGGAGCCCATTATCATATTCCCTCAATAGCTCTGGTGGATGGCTCTTTAACTTGTTGGTTTGACAATCGCGTCTCACCAATGGTGAAGAAACAAATTTTATCTCCCATCATGAGAGCACTCTCACAGGTTAAGCAGCATCGAATTCCCATCATTGGATATGTGAGTGCTAGTTCTTCTCTATCAGTTTTAAACTTTTTACGGTTAGCTGCTTGCACATATGAATACCCCGATTGCGAGCGCAACTGCGGTCATCTCAACCTGGAAGTTGAACTTCCTCCAAGTCAAATTTATAGCACCTTATCAGACAAGAATTTGTGGGCCAATTTATTAGCACCAGGATTGAGAAGCGGAATCTGGAAGAGCAATACAGAAATTAACGATTTATATGAAGAAGAGCAAAAAATCCATTTCTGCGGCTGCTAACGTCGGGTCTGAGATTGTGCGTTTGGAATTTCCGGCTTGGGTGGCAGAAGATAGAGAGCTTCTCCAGCGCAGTATAGCAATTACCCTTTCTCAAGCACAAAAAGAATAGGGTTCCGATCGTTTTAACTGAAGCTTATCATCAGGCTAGTATCAGAGGATATGATCGAACTCTATTCTTTGCTTGGCTGGAAAGAGAGTTGGTACGTAAAGGTTTTACCAAAGTGGGGACTTCATTCAAACAAACTCGCAAACAAATTGGTGTTGCTTAAAAATAGATTTTAGAGAACAAACTTTTCGTTTTTGTTAGGTTAGGCTAAAATCAAATAGTAACTGAATTGCGAGCGTCCCAATGAATTATGAGTTAGAGAGACTAGAAATCAGATTGGGATTCATTCAGCAAAGAATCTCAAACATTCGCTCATCAGGCAAAATAGCCCCACCCAGAACATGGATCCAGAAATACGTAGTCCCCAAAAAGAACGGGAAAAAATACTATTACTACCGCCTTATGGAAGCCGGCGACAAGCGCTCGCCATCAGGTGCGATCCAAGGTCAACTGAAGTTATATTTAGGTTCTAAAAAAAATCCTAAGTATCATAGTTATAAACAGGCGATCGCCCGCCGAAACGAACTACAATTACTTCAGCAACGATATAAAAAACTAATGGCTCTCTACCGTAAAGCGCTCTCCCAAGCGGTTAGTGTCGGTTTTGAAGAAAAGTTAGTGGAGATCCTGCCGAGCGCTGATTTGAACTTCAGGGATTTAGCTAACGTATTAGAAGAGACACAGCATTCTATTGAGCAACTTTGGTATTGTCTTAAAGCGATCGGTAAGCAAATAGGGATTGTCGTAACTCCAGAATATCAAAGTACAGGATGAATTTTCTAGCAATATACCCACTACTAATGTTAGTTTAGGTAAAATTAGTAAAATATGTTTGACAATATCTGCAAGTTTTTGGCCGAGAATGAAGCGTGATGATTTTGCTGAGTGGATCTTTGGTCGCCCTATGGGTCTAACCAAAATGTCAAAAACCGAGTTGGCGCTGGAACCAATTCGGTTATATAGATTCTACGATGTGGAATGCTTGTTAAATATAGATTCATAATTTAACCTTACATAAAGTAGTCTTAGATAGAAGACCTTTTAGACTTTCTTAATGATTAATATCGTTCTAAGTTAGTGAATTTTCCCACACTTAGATCGAGCAGAACCTTACAAGTACCAGTTAAACCATTGCGATTCTTGCCAACAATAATCTCCATAATGCCTTTATCGTCGGTATCAGACTTGTAATATTCATCTCGGTAAAGAAGTAAACCTAAATCCATATCCTGCTCAATATCGCCACTATCTTTGATATCAGCCATAGAAGGGCGTTTATTACTCTGTCCTTCCACTCCACGATTAATTTGGGCATTGACCACAAAGGGAGTATTGAAGGTTTTTGCGATGTCTTTACAAGCACCTGAATATTTGCCAATTGCTTGCGCTCTGTTGCCTGCTGCTCTGTCTCCTAATTTCTGAATGTAGTCCAGTATGACTAATCCTAATTCTCCTTTCTCCGATTGAATTCTTCGCAGTACAGAGCGGATTTTATTTGGGGTTAATTCTGTTGCTGGAGTATCATCAATTATAATTGGTAATTCTTTTAAACTAGCCAATCCTGCTACTAATTGATCGTATTCGTCCTCATAAATCTGGTTGTGCATTAATCGCATCGAATCTATGCCCGTGTGCATAGATAAAAATCTTTTCGTAAGTTGTTCGGTAGA
The DNA here is from genome assembly GCA_030065755.1 of Prochloraceae cyanobacterium. GTDB lineage: Bacteria > Cyanobacteriota > Cyanobacteriia > Cyanobacteriales > JASJDA01 > JASJDA01. The sequence continues at coordinate 2,882 of JASJDA010000176.1, forward strand.
CATTTCAGCAGAGAAAAATACCACAGGCTTTTTGATAGTATCAGCAATGTAGCTTGATAGATAACAAGCTAACCAACTTTTTCCCATAGAAGGTCGAGCAGCAATTACAATTAAATCCTGAATAATTAAGCCCCCAATTAAAGCATCTAAATCCTTTAAACCTGTAGACAGAGCCGGAGATACACCTTTCTCTAACTTATTAACAACATTAACCAAACAATCACTAATTGATTTCGGTGCAAATCGCTCTAATTTGTTAGTCGTTAAATTAAAAACTTTGGACTCTGATTGCTCAAAAATAGTTTCTAGTTCACTTGTAGTGTCATACCCTAATTCAGCTATTTCGCGACCAACTTGTATTAATTGACGGCGTTGATATTTTTCTAATACTAACTCTGAATATCTGTCAATATTAACCGTAGATACAGTCCGACTCATTAATTGAGCTAACTTAGGTTGACCTCCTACTTTTTCGATTAATTTTTGGTCAGCTAACCAAGTAGAAACAGTCATGGCATCTACGGCTTTGTTTTTGTTATATAATGCTAGAGCTGCTTTATAAATGGCTTGATGACTAAAAAGATAAAAAGCTTCTATAGATAAAATATTGCTAACAATTGCGCTCGCATTATGAGCGAGTAAAATGCCTCCTAATATAGATTCTTCAGCATCAATATTATATGGGGTTTTATTATCCATCTTTGTTAAAAATACTGCTTAATTTTTTGAGTTTTTCAGAGCCAATTAGTTTGGGGTTAGAGCGCTCCTTTTTCTCCTTAGTTGCAATTATTTTTTCTTGAGGTCTAATACCTACTTTGACTTGACTTTCAGTATTAGGCTCTGCTTCATTACAAATCATAGATAGTAGACAAGCCTCTTGATTTTTAACATCATGATTATCCCGATATTGTTTAAATGCTTCAATAGATAATTGAACTTTTTCTAGATCTCTATTAACTATTTCTGCTCTTAACTTTTTACTAACTTTGACCCCCATCTCTTTAATAGAAACAATTACTGGTTCTTCAGTATCATTATTAGTTACTGTCACAAAAGAAGTAACTTTTTTTTCTTTGATTGGTGTGGTAATTGAGACGACTTTATCAGAAGGTTTGGGGCTAGTTAATTCTCTTAACTGATTTCGCAGTCTTTCATTTTCATCTCTGATTTCATAAATTTCGGCTACGTGACCTCTTAAAACTTCATTTTGATGTTTAAGTTCTTTAATTTCCGCTTCTAGTTTGCGAATTTTATCTTTAGCTACTTGATGTAAGGTTTTGAGACTATGGGGTCGATTTTTACTATCTGATTCTTCTAAGGATTTAAGAGTAGTTTTTTCCTTCTTTTGTAGTTCATGAATATAAGCTTTAATATCATCCCACTTATAAAGATAGGAAACAGAACAACCAGCTACAGTAGCTATATTCTTAAAAGTAAGAGGTTTCGAGTGCTTCTGTATCTCCTGAATTGCTTTTAATACTTGCGCCTTCTTCTGTTCCTTTCTAGACGCTTGAGTACGACGAAGAACGAGTGCCTGTTTCTCTCTATTAACCATTAGCTAACCTCCTTAACTCAGGTAGCCATTTATCCATCGCTTCAATGGTTGCTTTGGCTTCTTCAAGTGCTAGTTCTGCATCTACTTTTTCTGCTTCAGTTAATCTTTGTTGTTCTCCTTGATACTGGCGTTCGTATAGTGGTAATTTACCTGTACTGGGACGGAAACTGAAGCAACCGTAGCACTTAGGAAAAAGTTTGACGGGACAGGGTGTTTTGGGGTCGAGAGCGCAATGTCCGTAAACTACTAAACGAGGTGCGATTTCTAAATCTAGTTCATGGGCTTTGGGATTTTTAAGTAAGCTTTCAGGTATTGATTGCCAAGGAAGAAACTTATTATCAGGATTCAGTAATAGCTCTTGGAATGGTAAATCTACCTTTGCTATTTGTTCTCTGGTTGGTGGTGCGTAATGTTGGAATGTTGTCGTACTGCTTTTATGGTTTGCATAGAGTCTCGCTGCTTCCATTCCGTACTTGGTACGAACCTCTTGTAGTCGACTAGAGCGAAGAATTTCGCCTGTAAAGTGCGGTTTTTGTCCATTAGCATCTAAGACATTTTCTTTGTCTATCAGCATCCGAATAATGCGAACCATTGGGTTTATATGTGTTTCTAAAGAGGGAGGCTTAAGCAAAGGCTTAATACTAGAAAAAGTTGGATATGATACTTGCTTAATTGAACGAAAATGACAAAATAAATAAGCATATTCTTTGCCCAGACTTTTTCTAATCCATTGTTGTTGTTCTTCTATTACTTTTCTGATCTTTCGATTAGCGAATATTTTATGCCATCGTTGAGTTTTGCTCTGGAAAAATTTGATATACCACTTACCATTTTCTTCAACCAAACAGTCAAAAGGTAAGCGACAGACATCTCCTGGTCTAGCAGCGAGATATGATTGAACCAAATAATGACGAACTATAGGTGCAGGTATTTTATCTAAATGTTTTTTAATACCTTGACGAGTTACTTCGTCTAACCAATCTGGAGCATTTTTACTTATTTTTAAGAAGTCCCGACTCCGAATTAAATACGGTGTTTCTATGTTATGCCAATCTAAAAAGTCTCTTAGCTGAGCTAATTTATCGTTAATAGTTGTGTTACTATTACTTTTACAAGTATCTAAAAAATGATTTATTGTACTTCTTTCAATCTCATTTAATCTTTCAATCTTCATAGCGACCATGCTTTTACCGAACTGCCTTAAAGTATTTGTTCTATAATTAATTCGGCCCGAGCTAGAATGTACTTGTGACTTTAACAGGTAATGAATATATTTCTTGACTTTTTGACGATACCCAACTGGATGTATACTTTGGAAATTAACCGTTTTACGTTTAGGGTTTTTATAAAAATGACCCAATTGCCAAATATCTTCATCGAAAACGAAAGGTGATAATTTTTCTTCTGCCTGAGTTACTACCCAACTCATAGGACTTGTTGAATTAGGGTTGAAATTAATTTTGCAGAAATGACATTGATAATTATTTTTAGTTCTAAAATATACCCATCCTTTTTGCCCGTTTTGTCCAATACCCGTGCAAAGAAGGTTAGGACATTCTATTTCTGGACGATAGTTGAACACATAAATTGGAAGACGACAAGCTAAAGATGTTCGGCGATCACAAGAATTACAAAATAAAGCCAAATTACAGATGTAGCTGGCTCGGTATTCATATTTCGTAATTTGACCTTGATTGCAGGAAGGGCAGTTAAACTCTCGTTTATATTGCTGTTCCCACTCAACTTTTAATGTACCTAACATTGTCTCATGGACTGAAATTGCGGAATATTTACGTTTAGGACTCATGATTTTTTTTCTTCTTTTAAGCTTGCTAACTTTTCCAAACCTTGAAGTCTAGTTTTCAATAACCCCAATAAGCGATTAATTTCTGTAACTCTTCGCTCTTGACCTATGGTTTGTGCCTGTTCTAAATCTGGCTGTAAATGCTGAATATCAGTTTCTATCTTTGGTTTATCTTCTAATGTCACTCGATGATGGTCACAACTTAAACAGGCATACCGATACTGACAATCTCCTAGCATTGTGGGTCGATGACATTCACCCAATGGTGTGTTTACCTTGAGCAATTCAGCCAATCTTTCAGATCTGCGCTTCCTTGGTTTAAAGCTAGTTACACGACCATACATATCGACATAACCTTTGGTATTGGCTTCTTTCTCTAATCTTTCCAAAGAACGCTTGCGATAGTGAGGAAGCATATCTAAAGAACCATGTCCCAATACCGCAGCAATATATTCGTCTTCTGCTTCGCAGTAAGCCATAATACTAGCTTTAGTTCGACGTAATTGATGGCTCTTTAGATGAAATCTATTCCCGTGTTTATCTTTTAAATCGGCTTTTTCACTAAAGTCGCGCAACCAATTATGAATTGTTTTATTAGAAATTAATTTTGACAGATAAACTGGCTCTTCATTGAACCTACCTCTTCCAGAAGCTCCGTGTTTCTTGCTGATAGAAACTTGGCAAAATAGGTTATCAAAATCAGAATCAGAACCAAGTTGTCTATCTAAAAATCTCTGCTGCTCTTGAACTAACTCGGCTACCAGGGAATGTATCTCACAAAAACACCAATGTTGGCGCTTTTCTACCCATCGCAGTAAAAACCATTTGTCACTTTCTTTCTTAAGACATTGACGGGGCATTTTTAGCATTTCCCCCATACGACATCCCAAAATAAGCTGTAACCTAAATAATCTTTCTAGAGGCGGTGGAAATAGGTCAAACTTTTCATAAATCTGATGTAATACTTCTTCTGGAATTATCTCTATTTTGGGAACTGGTTTTTTATATTTAAGAGGTGTATAAGAAAGCTTGAGCCATTGTTCTTCTGTCCATAATCTAGCCACATAAATTATGGTTCCTTGTTTACGGGGTTTCCCACCATTTATAACAAATTTCTGCAGTAAAGAATTGGTTAATAATTCTGGCTGATTTTCTCCTTCTGTAATTAAAAATTCATCTAATTTTTTTAAGTAACTGACTTTATTTTTGACATTAGCTAAATTACACTTTTCCCTAACACTAGCTAAAACTGTCAACTTAACTAATAACTTGAGCCAAGAAAGCAAAAATTCTTCAAAATGAATGTTTCTACAGTTTAAAATATCCCCTTCTTGTTTTGAATAACCTAATTCTTCAACTGACCAAACATCTCGCTCTAATAAAGGATGAGCGCTCCATTCTTGACCTAATTCGGACTGCTCAATTCTTTCCTGTAACGCTTCAATGGGTAACATTTTATTCTTCTTCTTTTGCTAGATAAGCATCTAAACTCATTTCGTCGAGTACATGAGAATAGATGTCCTTTGTTGTGGCGCTCGATTTATGTCCTAATAGCTGCTGTACGTATTGATCTAGATAACCTGCTTGTAGCATACGAGTCGCAAAAGTATGTCTGAATAAATGAGGATGTGCTTCAATGCCTGTCCTATCCTTAAGTTGGTCAAACAGATTATTTAACCGCGCACTGGTCATAGGTTTACCCGCATATTTCCCATTCAAATTGACAAACAGCATTCCATGTCCAAGTTGTTCGGCTTTTGGGGGGTATTCTTCTAACAAGTAGGCAAGAAATGTCTCCTGTATCTCTTGGCGGTTGTGTAAAATAGGTATTTCTCTGTCTATACCTTTAGCGGTAGCACCATTGGGATTATCATCCCGTCGAACAATTCTAATTCTTCCTCTACTGTCAAAATTTTGTACATCAACCAAATGTATTCCTAAGAGTTCGCCTCGTCTAATTCCTGTTTCTCGCAGCAGCATCACTATCAATCTGTCTCGATAAGTGTAACAGGCATTAGCCAGTTGAGCTACCTGTTCATCTGTTAGGCAACCAGGAAAGATTTTCGGCTCTTTTACTTTAATCCGCTTCCGTCTTTCGGGACTGTTTTTGACAATACCCCTTAAGAAACCACCCCGTTTACCCCAGCCAGGAGCTAGTTGGCTGAATTTCTTTTCATTAATACGACCTTCATCTGCGTGGAATTCATACATTCCTTGAATTGCTGTAACTGCCAGGTTGACTGTACGTGAGCTACGTTTAGATACTGCTTCTCTGACGGATTCTGAGATGACTTCAATATCTCCTCCAAGGAGATACCAGTTAACAAAATCTGCTAATTCGTTTAGACCTACATCTTGCCAGTCTAGAGATTTGTACTCTAACCAGTGCCAAAAATCGACTAATCGGCAAGCATAAGTATTAACTGTATTAGCTGCTAATTGTCGCTTACGGCAATAATTAAGATATCTTTGGATAGGTTCAATTGGCAAGTGGCTTTTTGTATCGAACACGCAGCAAAATCTTTCGGAGGTTTGAGGGTCAATTGCTCTCTCTATACTTATCACTGTCACTTTGTGGAAAACTTCGATAGATTTACTCTACCACTTAAATTAGTTTAGTTGTTGTTGTTTTTTCTATATTATTTAATATGAAATTGTTGTTGTTATAAATTCGGGCTGATGCACTAATTCTTTTGCAATCCCAAAATGTAGCAAAAGCATCTGGAATTTCAGACCGTACCTAACAAAGAAATTCCTTTGAGGATGACCAATTATTACCTCAGAATCTACAATAAACATGCCCATAAACACATAAAACAAGTAGTAGTATATTTAACACCCAGTGGCTCGAATTTAGTACAGCAGAATACTTTTACTACAGGAAAGTTACGTCATGAATTTGATGTAGTCCGATTATGGGAACAACCAGCCTCTGAGCTATTAAAATATCCTGGCTTGCTACCTTTGGCCGTTTTGGGTCGCACCAGCAATCAAACTCAAACCTTGCAAGCAGTTGGAGCGAGAATTAATACAATTAATAATAGAAAAGAGCAAAGCAATATCGCTGCTGCGACTTCAATCCTAGCAGGTCTAGTTTTAGATAAAGATACCATTCGTTCCGTATTAAGGGAGGAAATTATGCAGGAGTCTGTAATTTATCAAGACATCATAGAACAAGGTGTCAAGAAAGGCAGAGAAGAGGGTAGAGAAGAAGGCAGAGAAGAAGGTAGACAGAAAACAGCAACTCTCGTTCTGCGTCTGTTGAAACACCAAATTGGAAAGATTGGATCTACTGAAGAAGCAAAGATTGCCAACTTATCTGTAGAACAACTTTCAGCGTTAGGAGAAGCTTTGTTAGATTTCAAGAGCCGCGACGATCTAAACGCTTGGTTGTCCAATATTTAGAAGGCAATAGGCAATAAGTCCTGAAATGGAATTGAGAGATCGGGTTCAACAATACGCTACGACTTGAAATTATTCTTCTGAGCTTCTCTATTTTTGGCACCGACCCTTTGTGTGCCTGCACTCGGCCAAGCGCCCCGCCTTCCTTGCTGCTCCCTTGGTGCGATCGCCTTCTCCCTAATTCTTAACTCACTACTCACTACTCTCTTCTGCGATCGAGTTTAAATCTCAAAAAAGCTACATAATAGCAGTTTACTGCAGAGAAGTGATAGTACGAGGCACTAACACTTTGACAGTTTCTACTCTTTAAATATAAAACTAGATAGTTATAAATGTTTTCTGTAAAGGCGTAGGCGGTAACGAATAATTCATTTTTAATAAGGAAGTCCTCTATTTGCAGTTAAGTTAATTACTCCAGCAGATAAGTTATCGTAAAGGACTTCCTTATTAAAAATGAATTATTCGTTACCACCTACTTTCTTGAAGTCGTTCTTGCAAATACCCCCAATCTTTCATAAATAGCCGGAATAGCGCCTATTAGTTAATGTATTTCTGCTTCTTGTTTAGGCTAACCAGGTATCTTCCAGAAGCTCTGCCAAATCTAAATCGCTAGCCTTAAATTCTACTAAATTGCCCAGATATTCCAGGGTGTTTACCCAAAGTTCAGTGTTAGTCGAAAAACAATTAATAGGAAAAGTATCAATAAATAATTTGGCTTTTTCTTGCCCCAGTTCTGGCTCAATTTTTTCGGCTTCAAGCACCTCTTGAGCTATAAAGTTATCTCGGGAAAAAGCAATTTCCGAAAACAACGCTTCTAAGATTTTTGAGCGCCATAACGGGATATTAGTGACCATATCTTCGAGAGGAGTTTCAATTTCTTCAAGGACTTCTTCTAAGATAAATACAAAGAGCCCTGCTAGTGTTTCTTCTATTAATTTTATTTGAAAGCGAGCAGGGGGAACAAGTCCATAAACATAGAGATTTCGAGTCGCATCTAAATAGGAAAGTTTTTCTAAGGGATTTAAATCTTCTAATAAATATAAGTCAGTGATTTCTATCTCTAGCTGACTGTCTTCATGAATTCGATCCCTTAACCCCAAAATAGCTTCATTTATCAAGCTTTTTAATTGACGAGAACTTAGCTCTCTTGAATCGTATCTCAGATAAGTTTGAGCCATTGGCACTGTTCTTCGGGTTTGAGAATTCCATCCTATCCCCATAATTTGGCTATATATATTTTCCGATTCTAAGTAAAAACACTCTTCTACTTTAATATATTCGTCTGGGCAATTATTGCTAAACTTTTGGGGTGATTTCCAATAATTAAAATCAATAAAATACAACCATTCTCCGATATAAGTCCCCTCTGTTTTTTGGTGAGAGCCTCTATCGAGAGAATTGAACCAATGCTGGTTTGTGTCGTTAGTATATTGTTGAACAAGAACTAAATTCCAATTGTCTTCCGCCATAAAAAAATCGTCTGCTGTTGCTTTTTTAAATGGCGATAAGCGATGGGTGACAAATTCTTTAGCATAGGGAGTTTCTAAGAGAAATAAGCAATTTTTATCGAGAATTACCCACCTAATTTCTTCTGGAGCTATTGAACTGTCTAGATTGAACCAAATTCGGGTAATTAATTTCTCCTTATATTGCCAGCATTCTTGACAAAATTTAATAGCTTGATTTGAGTTGGTAAAACCGAAATAATTTTTTCTACCATTTAAAATCTCTCCTTGGGAGCTCAATGCTATTTCTTCGACTTCTTTGTAGATTATTTTAAATTTATCTGGTTGAACTTTTGTTCCTTGAGGCTCGACTTTGACGGCATATTTCAATTGGCTTTCCTCTCTGATAAAATTTGGCAATCGTCACTTTTTTCGGCCTGATAAAATATTTTAATTTTGAGATACTATAATTATAGTACGTCTACAAACAACTTATTATTACGAACAAAAGTAAGTATATATGTCTAGATTTTCCGAATTATGTGAAGCTTACGCATTAGCCAAGAAAAGAACTGAAGCCTCTCGTCAAAGTTGCCGAGATTTTGTTAAGGTTTTTGTTGAGAGAATGGGTATTTATTTTGAATGTCCAATTAAAGCAGAAAAAATCAGTTTTGATCAAAGTAATACTCTACATTTCGATACTTCCATCACTCTTTATGAGTTCCCTCAAAATCCGTCACAAGGAAGTAGTGAAATCCTAATTGTATCTTGGTCACTTCAAAAAATTTTAGATAATTATATTATTATGGTTTTCCCTTGGGTCCGTTCTTCTTATTTTATGAAATACCCCTTTTCATATAATTATGTCTCTTCGCTAACAACTTATCGCGCTTAGAGGGGTATTTCATAAAATAAAAGACATTTCTGGGGACAAATGAATTTAAAGTTTTCTGGAATGAATTTGATAAATTCGACGAAATTTACCATTTTATTTTTGAAAAACTTAAAGAAGAATACGTAAATGAAATTTCTTTACCAGAAAAAGGTGAGCAATCAATTAGAAATTTAATTTTTCCTTTTTAGCTTTACTTTAAAGTAAAATATTGACTATAAATAACAAGATACTGAATTGAGCAAAAATCAAAAGTAATGGTAATATTATGCTTATTGTAGATGAGATTTTTAACTGGGGACAATTAGCTTATAAAAACGCAGCACAACTCAAGAAATCTAAATGTCGCATCAGGATATACAAAAAGCTAACTATTATTGTTGTCATAGTAACTGAATTACCAGATAATGAAGGGCGATCGATAACTAATGATGCTGAAAAAATTATCGAATTAGCTTGTCAAATGTACGAAATTTCTTATCCAGAAACTATTTGGCTTGAACACTACGCTGAACCTTGTCAAATAAGAGGGCAAGAGCATTTCGATCGAGTATTTTTATACCAAAATAGAGCGAGTTGGCAACCAATATCAGCCGAAGAAATCAAAAAATTAATCGGAGTCGATCCTAGAGTGGCAACTTCTTAAAATGTTAGGACAACATCTTTAAAATGCGTATTTTTCATGCAAAAGTCCACTTTAAACCAGATTAAAATATGAAAGTTTTGAGGAATTAGTTTCCGCGCTCGCGAGCGATCTTCTCCTGTCTAAGTAGTCGGACACAATTAAAGTTAACTGTGAGATAAGGGAACAGGGAACGGGGAACAGGCAACTCAAAAGAGTTTCAGCTTAGTTTACAGTTTTTTACACAGAGTCGTTTATTTATGTCCTACTACTTAAGTGCTCGAATATGTTCAGCAATTTTATCCAATTCATCTAATGCCCCGTAGCTACAGAATTCCCAGACAGACAATTAAACTCAAAAATATCGTAAAAACACAAAAATATATTCAGCAATTAATGTATTATGGTGTCGAGCGTCCTGAAA
>JASJDA010000177.1 GCA_030065755.1 Prochloraceae cyanobacterium
TTAATAAGGAAGTCCTCATTAGTAGTCAAGTTAAAAACGAAGCAGATAAGTTGTTGGAAAAGGACTTCCTTATTAAAAATAATTTTTTCTAAAGACGCTACTTTTGAATTAATGGATGCTGTATTATTAACTAGAAAAGCATATTCTTTTGCGCTCATTATCCCTCTCACCAGTATTCAGAAGAAAGTGGTGTAGTTTGTATGAAGCCCTCGATGATTGTCGTCCTAATCGTAGAAAATTAAGCCGACTTTATCGGACAAGTTATACCTAAAAATAAACGTATAATCTTAGCAGGAGATCACACACCATGGCCGAGAACTGAAGCTCCTACTTTAAAAGATAGGACTTACCAGCATGGAGCCAAAGTAATTTCAGGAAAACCAATTACTCTCGGTCATGGTTATAGTACATTAGCCTACATACCTGAAGATAAAGGCAGTTGGGCTTTACCATTATGTCATGAAAGAATTACTTATGAATGAAACACCAATAACTAGAGCAGCTTTTCAACTGAAACAAGTTTGTAAACTCTTATTTAAGACGCTTTGCCATCGAACATTGGAATCGATTTGTGCGCGCAAAGATTGCACTGGACGTTGCCCAAATTAGGAACTACAAAAAAGGGACAAAGATGGAGTGATTTAATGCCTATTTTAACTTGGCAATTATGGTTTGCTCGTGAGATTATAGAGGATAATCCCCTACCCTGGCAAAAGCCTCAAGGTGCGGACAAGTTAACTCCTGGTCGAGTTGCTCAAAGCTTTTCAGGAGTTTTAGCCACGATAGGTACTCCTGCCAGATCGCCAAAACCCCGTGGAAAGTCACCAGGTTGGATTCCAGGTAAAAAAAGGAATAAAAAACCCCATTATCCAATAGTTAAAAAGACAGTAACTCGAAAGAAAAAACAGAATAAAGTTGCGGCTTAAAACAAATATTTAACTATTACTATTAATCTGAGCTTTTTCTACAAGCTGAGTCAAATTTTCATGCTCAATATTTATTTACTCTAAACCGTTTAGTATGCCAATAGGGTTGGAGTCTAGTCTAGACTCCAGTTGAAAGGAAGCCTTGAGAATCTACGACGAAATGGCGTTTACGCCCTTTAACGAGGGGAAATATTATTTTTATTAGGGAACCCTTTTACAAATAATTACGTTGAACTGGGGGTGCTGGTCCCCTACTGATTCCCTTCTGCCATCTGCACGTCGCGCCTCTGCCTTCTCTTTAAGGAGAAAACAATTTTTTAGTTACTTGCTCTAATATTTGTAGCGCTTTTAGAGAACCGCGAATTAATCTAACAGCTGCTATGGGTTTTTTAAGCATGGCGATCGCCGTTGGTAACGCTTCAATATTTCCTTGAGAATTAATTGCTCCTTCCATATCGGGAAGATCGCGATTGCAATCGTCGCTAATTACTCGCACCATGGTGACTCTTATCTCAGTTTTCTGACAAGCTTCAAGTATGGCAAATCCTTCCATATCCACTACTTCAGCCTGGCAAGTTTCACCTAAATGGCGTTTTTCTTCAGCCGAACAGATGACGCGATCGCTAGTTAAACTTCTGACTAAAGATGCTTTTTCTTTAAGTTTTTTCTTGACTGAATTAGTCAATTGACTGTCGCAATGTTTCAGTAGTTTCTCCGATCTCTCGGAGAGATAAAGGCATTCTTTATAAACTACAATATCTGCCAAATTGTGTTGTGGCGACAAACTGCCACACAAACCCATAACTAAGATGTTAAGCTGACGATCGGGGATTTTTTTTGTCTGTTGCCATTTTTGAAGACAAGCAATTAATGGTTTGTTACCAATTGGAATGGGGAAAACTAAGATAGGCTTGCAAGTAGTTTTGCTAAGTCCTCGGCAAACTGCGCTATGTTCTTGACCTTGTGGAACTAAGATTATATCGATTTCCAATTCAAATAACTATATTCAAAAAATGTCTGCGATATCTAGCAACATATGATACTTAATTTCTGAAAATTTAGATCTGGGTCTAGGATATTTGATTTCAAGATCCTCTTTTTTCTCTCAATCGAGATTATTTAATGTTATATTAATTGAAGCTATTGAGAACTCTTCCTGTTAAATTTAACTATTACCTGAAAATTTTGTTTATTAAATTTTAAGTTCCCGATCCAAATGAAAAAACCAGCAATTATCGCTATCGAAAAAATTACTAAAACATTTTCTTCCAACCAACCCCCTGCAGTGAATAATGTCAGTTTTACCATCGATCGAGGAGATTTACTGGGATTGCTGGGTCCTTCTGGTTGTGGAAAAACCACCCTATTGCGAATTATTGCTGGATTTGAAAGACCTTCAAAAGGAACTATAGAATTAGCAGGAAAAGTCGTTACGGGTTATAATTTATGGCTACCTCCAGAACAGCGCCAGACAGGAATGGTTTTTCAAGACTATGCGTTATTTCCCCATTTAACGGTAGGAGAAAATATTGCTTTTGGGTTAAAAACAAAAAAAAGACGTTTCTCTAAAAAACAGATTAAAGAACGCATATGCGAATTACTTTCACTGATAGGACTTTCAGGAGTAGAAGGACGCTATCCTCACGAACTATCTGGGGGACAACAACAAAGAATTGCCTTAGCTAGAGCCTTAGCACCCCAACCGCCTTTGATTTTATTAGACGAACCTTTAAGTAATCTAGACGTTCAAGTGCGTCAAAGATTGCGTCACGAGATCCGTCGCATCCTTAAAGCTACTGAAACTTCAGCAATTTTTGTCACTCACGATCGAGAAGAAGCCCTTGCTATTTCCGATAAGATTGGAGTGATGAATTTTGGAAACTTAGAACAAATAGGTACTCCAGAAGAAATTTACACTCAACCAGCTTCTCGTTTTGTAGCTGAGTTTGTCACCCAAGCTAATTTTTTACCTGCAGTGCGCCAAGGAAGTCTTTGGGACACTGAAATAGGCAAGTTAGATATTAATACGGTAGCAGCAGTTAATTCTTGCGATACTGGCGAATTGATGTTGCCACAAGAAGATATTATACTTCAACCAGATGAGATGGGAAAAGTAGTTATTTTAGATCGACAATTTCTAGGTAGGGAATATCGTTACTGTGTAGAAACTGCTTCTGGAATTAGACTGCACGCTCGTACAGCAATTAATAATCAGTTTCCAGTGGGAGAGCGAGTTAATTTATCAGTTTCCAAAAGTTGCAAAATTTTCCCATCTCTCGATCGATCTGCTTGAGGGTAAATCGATCGTACTAGGCATCAATTAGAATAAAGATAACCATTTAGTTATTTAACTATCTAAACTTGTCCGTAGCAATATTATGTTGAAAAGCTCTCTTTCCAAGACTTCTCCTGAAATTCTAGCTCTAGTAGCAGACTATTTTAAGGTTCTTTCAGAAGTCAGTCGTTTAATAGTGCTAGATTTATTGAGAAAGTCTGGCCCAATGAACGTTACAGAAATTGCTGAAGTTACTGGCTTAGGACAAGCGAATTTGTCAAAACACCTAAAAGTGCTGACTCAAGCCGGATTTTTGTCTCGCAAACCATCTGGGGTAAGCGTTTACTACGAAATTGCCGATCCAGCTATATTTGAGTTGTGCGAGTTAGTGTGCGATCGGGTTAAAGATCGTCTAGTACAACAAGCCGAACAGTTCGACAGACTAAATGCTTTTAAATAATTTATAGATTAGCGCGAGCATTACGGCGCAACATTTCTGGTTTAATTCTGCGTAAGGCTGAAGCTGGAAATCTTTTATCCCATTCTTGTGGAGATATTTCGGCTAATTCTGCCAGTTTAGGGGCGATATTATGGGGATAAGGCTGAAAACCGATCTCATCGGTCTCGCGAGCAAAACGCTGATTCCAAGGACAAACATCCTGACAAATATCGCAACCTGCTACCCAACCTTTTAAATTAGAGGCGATCGCTTCGGGTAATTGCTCGGCACGATTTTCAATAGTATGATAGGCTATACAGCGGTTAGCATCGACCACAAAAGGCTTGGCGATCGCGACCGTGGGACAAGCATCCATACAACGAGTACAAGTACCGCAATGTTCTGTATGAGGTTTGTCAGGAGTTAAATCTAAATTAGTTAATACTTCCCCTAAAAATACCCAGCTACCGTATTCTCTAGTAATTACGTTACCATTTTTAGCAATCCAACCAATTCCCGATCGCTGCGCCCAAACTTTATCTGACACTGGCCCCGTATCTGCATAGTAACGTATTAATATTCCTTCTCCTCGTTCTCTTAACCAGTTACTCAGTGCTTTGAGTTTTTTGTGCATGATTTTGTGATAGTCTCGTCCCCAACCATAGCGGGAAATTTTGCCATATTCTTTACCTTCAGGACGTTGGTGGGGAGTATAGTAGTTAATAGCACAGCAAATAACCGATCGCACTTCACTCATACACTGGCGAATGTCCGATCGCTTTGGGTTTGCCATCCATGCCATATCTGCATGGTATCCTAAAGCTAACCATGCCTGAAAATGTTGAGAGGCTCGATCTTTCTCTTGCGAGTCTAGCGAGGCAATTCCTACTTTATGAAACCCAAGAGATAAAGCTTTTTCCTTTATCTGGAGTGGATTAATTCGCATTTTAAGTTAATTTTAGTGGAGGTAAGCGGACTCGAACCGCTGACCCTCTGCGTGCAAAGCAGATGCTCTACCAACTGAGCTATACCCCCTGATTAATTTGCACTTTGCCATTATAACACTAAAAACTGATTAGTGTAAACTTTTTTTTTGGCTCGTTGTTATGAGGGAGGGAGATAGATCTTTTTCAACTAATTTAACGCTTTCAGAATTCTTGACCTACCTTAGCTTTTCGAGCGTGACAGAAGAGAGTTATTGAGTCTTCGATCTTATTGATAATTATGGCTTCAGCTGCTCGACTTGCGAATTCCTCAACTTGGCGTTTTTTTTCATAAGTATTTGTTCTATATTAAGTTGAGCTGATTCTAAAGCATCTTTTCTCGTACAAGAACAACCTTGGCTAAAATCACTTGACCAACTCCAGCAGGAATCATATTTTTCCAACAAAATAACATATCCCTTATAAACAAGAGCTTGGGTACCTTTGGGGTTGTAGTTAGGATTTGCTTTACAAGTATACATAAAAAATCTCACTTTGTTTGAATTAGGAAACAAACTAGTTAATAAAATTAATTATTAATAATCTAGCAATTATATGATTGAAAGTTTGTAAAGATTTTACGAATTTTTGTAACGACTCATCCCTCTTTTGTTATTTTAGAGTGATTTAAGACCTCAATTCCTTATATAAAGAAAAACCCTCTATTTGTTTTCAGAAAAGGGTTTGAGCTTTTTTGAATTTTAGGAGCAGGGGACTAACATCGGTTTTTCATCTATTCTTCTGGAGATGCTTGTGAAAAAAATTAGCAGCTTCGGCGATCGCCTCTTGACCTTCTGAAAGAATGGGTGCGAATAAGTGCCAAACATGAATCATTTTCTCCCAGACTTTTAACTCTACTTCAACACCCGCTTGTTGCGCTTTTGCTGCTAAACGAGTAGAGTCATCGAGAAGCATTTCGTCACTACCGACTTGTAATAATAGAGGTGGAAGTCCAGCGAGATCTGCATAAAGCGGAGATGCTTGAGGATGGCGAAAATCCCCGTCTTTGATATAAAGATTTCTAAAAAACTCAATCCCCGACGGCGTGACGACTGGATCTACTGATGCTTTGGTTTGAATAGATTCACTTTGACCTTCTAAGTCTGTCCAAGCAGAAATACAAACGACAGCAGCAGGCAGATCCTCCCGTGCATCTCGTAAAACTAAACAAGTAGCCAGTGCTAATCCTCCCCCCGCAGAGTCTCCAGCAATACCAATGCGATCGGCTGGCAAGCCATTTTGCCGCAGCCATTGAATTGTTGTTGTTGAGTCTCTTACTGCAGCAGGGAAAGGATGTTCGGGCGCTAATCTATAATCAACCAGTAATACCTGAAAGCCAGATGCTTTTGAAAGGTTATAAGCTAGGCTACGGTGGGTGTTAAGAGAACCAATAGCATAACCCCCACCGTGAAGATAAACGATCGTCGCCATATCGCTAGCACCAGGGGCTTGTACGAATTCACATGGTACTCCTCGTGCATCAACTTTTTGAATAATGGCATCAGTTGGAGTTGGATAAGATTTACTTAGTAGCTCTTCATACTTAGCTCTGAGTTCTTCGAGTTCAGGATTCTCAAAAAGAGGTTGCGCTCGTAGCTGTGCGATAATTTTTTCTAGTTCTGCTAAAGACATTAATTAGACCTCATTATTTGTTTGACTCGACATAATATTATTATTCTCATTAACTTGGCGTTTCTTCTTCAAAAACTCCGATCGTGCCTAAACGAACAGTCAAAATTTCCACATCTGTAATGGCTTTAGTGAGGAACTTCTCAAGTCTATTCTTAATAGCAAAGTGCCAACCGCCATCGAGATCGAAGTTGAAAGTGACGAGTTGACATCCTCCCAGTCCTGGAAGTGCGGGGAGGATGTCAAGCAAGTACGGTTCCATCTGGCATAATAGCTCCTTGCCAGTTAACGTCAATCCGATCGGCACTAATTAATTCAGCATCTGTCAAATTAGCATTAGTAAAGTTAGCACTAGTTAAGTTAGCTTTAGTAAAATAGACCCCAATTAAATCTGCTTCGGTGAGATTGGCACCTTGTAAATTAGCTCTACTGAAATCGGCTCCATTGGCGATCGCCAAACTCATATTTGCTCCAGATAGATTAGCGTCAGTGAGTTTGACATTATGCATTAAAGCTCTTTTTAAATTGACTTCGCTGAGATCTGCTCCTATCAAATTAGCGCGAGCCATTCTCACATTGCTCATATTAGCTCCAGCCAACCTAGCACCAGTTAGATTAACATCTGTGAGTAATGCGCCTTCAAGATTGGCTTCGGTTAGATCCGCGCTAGATAGATTAACTTTGCGCAAATTAGCTCGAACGAGGTTGGCTCCACTTAAGTTAACTCTAGCTAAATTAGCACCCCCAAGGTTAGCTTCTTCTAGATCTGCTTTAACTAAAACAGCGCCCTTTAAATTAGCAGAAACTCTCTGTTCTTCTCGGAGATTGGCACCCTTTAGAGAGACCCCCGTGAGGTTCGCACCACTGAGATTTGAACCTCGCAAATCTGCTGACATCAGGTTAGCATCCAATAAAGAAGCTAAACTCAAATCGGCTTTAAATAAAATTGCTTTCTGTAGGATTGCACCGTGTAAGTTGGCGTTGTGTAGATTAGCACCATTTAGATTGGCTTGAGTTAAGTTAGCACCACTGAGATTTGTCCCGACTAGATTGGCGAGGGTTAGATCGGCTCGATTAAGATAGACAAATAATAAATTAGCTCTGTGGAAATTGGCTCGATCGAGGACAATTCCAATTAGATCGGCTCCTACTAAATTAATTCCGTCGAGATTTGCGCCACTAAACTCTTTTTCTCCTGCTGCATATCGCTCAATGAGTTCGTGAGTTTTCATATTTGTATTTAATATTGGTTGTAAATAGGTTTGATTAATTCGATTATTGCATTAGCTATTTGAATATTTTCATCAGGTTCGATCGTGGATTTAGCAGTTGTATATAGTTCTGATTCCATTTCTTCTATTGTGTTGTATTTGTACAATAGTTTTGAGAGCAATACGTCCAAAGTTACGGTTCTCAGTGCCGATAAATATTGTCTGTAATTGTCGAGCTTCTGATAGATTAAAGAATACAGCAATATTTTTGTTCTTAAAGGATTGGTATATTGCATTAATTGTACTCTTAATTGAAAAGGATTGTAGTTTTTGCGTTGCTGTTCGATCTTTTCTATATCTGCAGATTCAATAACATTTTTTTGTCTAAAAATTTGATTTTTTTTTTGTTTAATTTGTGGTTGAAATGTAGAGCATTGTTGTTTTTTAGTTTTTTTTTAATTGGCAAATATTGGTCTTTGTTTTTATATAAAATTCCTAAATTAGTAATAATTTTATCAGCAATTAACTGATATACTTCTTTTCTATTTAGAGTTTCAACGATCGTATATAAGGATTCTTCGAGGACTTGGAGATCGGGATAAAGTAGGTAGGATTCTAAAATTAAATCTTTTAAATTGTTTTTTTCAATTTTAATGAGATCGTTTTCCCAGTATTTCCTGCAAATGGCAAAAATCAATTTTTTAATCCTGATTGACTCTGTATCTCGTTCCAAATTCCAAGCTATTTGCTCTAGAAAATATTCAATCTCTAATTTGCTTTTATTGTTTTGTGGAGAACCTTCTTGAAGTATTAACGTACATTCTTCTTGGTCTTCTTCTATATAGATTTCTCCTAATTGCATCAAAATATAATTAGCCACCATTGCATATAATTCCTGATTATTAATATGTTTTACTATTTGATAAATAGAATCTGTCAATTCTTCTATAGTAGAGTTGGAATCAACTAATTCTTGAACTAAATCTTTTAAGGCAAAACCATTAAGTACGTTTAAATCATTTTCCCAATATTTTTTACAAGCACAAAAAATCAACTTTTTAATTCTTACTGACTCTTTATACTCTTCTAAATCTCTAATAATCTCCTGAAACCGCTCTGAGGAAAATTCCATTAGCTCATCTCGACATACAACTCTATCCTAAAGTTCCCCGATCGCCCTTAAAATTGTTCAACAATGCCTGAGGTTTAGAGGAAATGGTCAAGGGGAGATGGGGGAGATGGGGAGATAGGGAGATGGGGAGATAGGGAGATGGGGAGATGGGGGGAGAGAATTATATTTTTTTTTCTACTTTACCTTTTACCGTCGATCTCCCCTAGAAACTCTGCTAAGCCTAAGTATTCAATTCCTCGTGGGGTAGTCCGAAAACGACAGGGTAATATTTCCACTCCCTTTTCAACTGCTTCTCGCAAAAGCTGACCGTAGGTTCGATCGATTTGGTCTGCGGGGGCAAAATAGAGACAGTCGTCTCGATTAATAAAATACAGCATTACCGCCTTAGCAACAGGCAAAACTGCCATTAATTCCTGCAGGTGTTTTTGACCTCTGGTGGTGACTGTATCGGGGAATAGAGCTACATTACCTTGAGAGAGGGTAACATTTTTCACTTCTAAATATATAGGGAGGGAATTTTCTCCAGTGAGAAGAAAATCTATGCGGCTTTTTTTCTCTTTACCGTAAGGGACTTCTGGACTAATTCGATCGTATTGTCCTGCTAATTCGGGAAATAGTCTCTTTTCTAGGGCTAATTTAATTACTTTATTGGGTAAAGCTGTATTGATTCCCGTCCAAGTCGGTTGGGTGTCATTGACTTGAATCATTTCCCAAGTGTAAGCTAGTTTGCGCTTGGGATTGTTGCTTAAAGATACTTGCACTGGACTCCCAGGAGTGCAAACTCCTATCATCGGTCCTGTATTGGCACAATGGGCGGTGATCATTTCTCCAGTAGTTAGTTTAATATCGGCTAAAAAGCGCTTGTAGCGTTTGATGAGGGTTCCTGGAATTAAAGGAGGGTATTGATAGAGTGGAATAGATATTACCATATTTATTTGTTGCGCCATAAGTCAAAAGTAAATTTTAGTAGCCTAATTTTAGGCACTCAGTATGAATCTCTAGCTAATATCGGCATTAGTATTTTTGTATCCACCCTCTTTTAACAATTCCCTAATCCACTCTCTGTGACTACTTACCCAAGGTCCCATTGCTCCGTCCTTTCGATCGGGAAGCTTAGGTCTAGGATATCCGCCTTCAGCACGTCGTTGTTCAAAGCTTTGAGCTGCTTTTTTAGGTTTGATTCCTTGGTACAAAGCAGTAAGGAGTCCAGCCTGATCTCTAATTGGATAGTTGCCGTATTTTTTTTGAGTCTCAGAATCTGTTCGTGCTTTTGCTGCTGCATTTTCAAATTTTGCGGGATCTTCTTTTTGCGCGCCAAGATTTTTTCGTGCTTTTGCTGCTGCTTGTTCAAATCTTGTTGCTTCACGATCGAGTATTGCTGCGATATACTCAATAGCTACACTTGGATCGTCTTGTAATACTATATCTTGTCTTTCTTCGACGCTCAGGTCAGAGGTTTTAACTTTTATTATTCTAGATGTCCCGTCAGGGTTTTGTGCAATTTTTTCAACGTACTCAGGAATAGCGCCTGGTCTTTGTTTTTTGATTTTAGGCTCTACTTCGTGCGCTACTTCGCCTTCTCCGGTATGAATTTTGCCAGGAATTCCATAATCATCTGGTCCTTTTCTATTTGGTCTAGTAAATTTTAAAGGTCCTTGTCCCCTCGTCCAATAATCGTATGGATTTTCAATTCCTTCCCAGAGAATAGCACCAGCAATTGCTTCAGGAGGCACATTATAGCGCTTAGCTGCGTCACCAATATCTTTAGCATAGTTTTTCACAATATCTATTGACCACTTTCGCTGAGCCTCGTGATATTTATCGTTTCTTTGTTCGCTGGGATGCTTGCCAGAATACCTACCTGGATTGCTGAAGGGATTGGGCGGAATTTGAGCAATTTGTTGTACTTGTGTTTGCTTATTAAACATCCCTAATGTAGATGGAAGATTTGTAAAAGTTGAGGCATTTTGTTGAGAATCTTGATGTCGATCGCGTGTGAGGTCAGATTGCTTCTTATCTTGAGTTATTGCTGTCTGAAGCTCAGGAGATTTATTTTCTTTTCCTTGGTATTCCATTTCACAACATCCTTTAACGAATATTTTTAACCTTTACCCTTTTTCCTGCTTCACCAAACCTGTTGTTCTTCTGGTTCTTCATCAAGTTCAACTTGCGGATCCCAATCATATACTTCTGAAGGAACTAGAGTTTGACCCAATTTGGTATACTCGCTTTCTGCTGCTCTTAGAAGGTGAGTCATTTTTACTTTTGAACCTTCTTCTGCAGCCATAAATGCAGACCTCATAGCTATACTCTTAATCAAACCACCAGCAACTTGAAGTCGAGCCAACTTGCGAAAATCTTTTGGATCTTCAATATCCAAAATGCCTTTAGGAAAGACACTTTTCCAAATACGCATCCGCTCTTTTGGTCCTGGAAAGGGAAAAGTAACGATAAATCGCAAACGACGTAAGAAGGCAACGTCGATCGAATCGGCGATATTGGTAGTAATAATTGCTAATCCTCGATATGCCTCTAACCTTTGTAGCAAATAGTTTACTTGTTGGTTAGCATTGCGGTCTTTAGAATCTTTTACTTCCGATCGCTTACCAAATAAACTTTCACCTTCGTCGAATAATAGTATTACACCAGAAGCATCGGCAGCGTCAAATAGTTTGCCTAGATTCTTTTCTGTCTCCCCTATATACTTACTAGTAATACTGGAAAGATCGACGCGGTAGAGATCGAGGTTTAATTCTTTTGCAATTACTTCAGCCCCCATTGTTTTACCAGTACCAGAAGGGCCAGCAAACACCGAACTAATACCAAAACCCCGTCCGCTTTTGGAGCCAAATCCCCATTTTTCATAAACCAGAGAGCGGTGCTTGACCTGAACGATCATTTCCCTGAGGGTGTTTTTGGCTGCTTCTGGCAAAATTAAGTCGTCCCAAGTGGCTTTAGGAATCATGCGATCGGCTAATTCATCCAAATTCGGGCGCGACTGTTCTCTGCACACTTGCCACAGAGTCGCTCCTAACTGAGTGGGGTTTTCGCAAAGACCAAAAGCCTTAGTTGTGGCAGTTTGAATTCCTTGGGGAGAAAGTTGAAAGTTAAATATCAGGGGGTCGAGATCTTCATTGATATAATTGACTCCCTCTCCTAAATAAGAGTGCCAAAGCTGACGTTGTTCGTCAGGGGTTAGGGGAGGAATGTCAAATGTAATTAGGTTAGCCGCAGATCCGGCAACTCGCTCCACACTGGAGATTATTACGGGGGTTTCTAAACGCCTTAAAATTTTAGCCAGTCGCTGTTTCTCTCTAACATCTTCACTACCCACATTTTCGCAATCAACGAGCAAAAACAAGTTATTGAGAAGAGCTTCTCGCTGCCACAGTAGGAGAAACCCTTCAATATCTACCCTGTCATCGGCGACGATCGAAATGGGTATTTCGTACAACTGCGATCGCGTCATGGCGCAAATATGAAAGGCTATTTCTCGTCTAATAGCTGGGTGGGAGCCGCACAGTTGCAGTGTCGGGAGTCCCTGACTGTTAGCAGTTTCAGCACAACCTTTAAGAATTTTTTCAGCCAATTCTATGTGAGATTGAAGTTTCATCGCCTTATCTGGCAGTTCGACGAGAGTGACGTATTGATTGAGACGGGGATCGATTTTGGAAAATCCGAGCAAATAGTCCATTATGCGCTCGTCGATCGTTATAGGTTGAAAATTTCGCGGCTGTGTTGGGTTGGGAACGATTCTAATTAGGTCCCAGCGAAACAAGACTGAGTTGGGGGAACAGATATTCCAGTTAGAGTTAGGTAAAACTGAGAGCGCCATGTACAAACTAGGAAATGTCATATTTTCATTTCCGTAAGCTATGCCGCACAGGCGTGCAAAATCTCCGTCAATTTCTCTTGCTGCGGCTAATAACAAAACCTGACGCTCAAAATCGCTCAGACCGAAACTGCTGCAAAGTTTGTCTAAATTTGAAACAAACGGTTCGCCATTAACGAATAACTTCCCATTTGTGGGTGTTGGCAATTGAGGTTGTTGTCCTCTGTTGTCTCTGCACGCTATATAGTATTCTATTGTCGATCGCACTTCGTTAATAGCTATTCTGAGAGCGGCTTGATTTGCTTGTTCCCAGCCCGAACGAGTCGTTAGATCGAAATTCAAATAGTTTTGAGAATAAGCTTGTTGTACCATATTTATCAATTAAAATATTACATAAAATATTTTTGATGCTAAATCTATTTCACAGATCGAGCGTATAAAGAAATTATAAAAAAATTACTTCAAAGGGAACAGGGAACAGCCACAAGATGGTTGCCACTAATTCCCATTCTTAATTTTTTTTAACATAGCTGTCTTAGGATAGAAAATAAAAGGAAAAATGGCAATTACGATGAGGTCATTACTTGCCATACCACACTAGACAATTGCGGCAAAGTGACGAATGGCTTTACAAGAGATCGCAAACATTTAGTTAGCTCTGGAGACGATCGCACAACTCGCTTGTGGGAATTGTCAACTGAGCAATTAACCGAATTTCCCATTCATCATAGTTCAATTAAAAAT
>JASJDA010000178.1 GCA_030065755.1 Prochloraceae cyanobacterium
TCCCTTTGACAACATTATCGGGTATGCAAGAATGTAGAGATTGTGGAAGCTCTTCTATCAATTGCGAGCGCCACTGAAAATTTTTAAAAACTGGAGAATTAATCCTTTCTTCTTCACTTTGATAGCCTTCAATAACAGGAGGAATATTGAGAGGCTCGCGCTTGCCTCTCAGATGCTGTTACTTTGATACATTGAGCGAAAACAGTTAAGCTCAAAAGTAAAAACAATATTTTCTTCATTATTAATATCTCAATCCAGGTAAATAAGGAGCAGGGTTAACGCGACGACCCCCAGATAGATGGACTTCAAAATGAAGGTGAGGTCCGCTGGATCTACCAGAATTACCTACTCGGGCTATTTGTTGACCTTGACAAACTTTTTCTCCTACTTTTACGGCGATAGAACCTTGCTTGAAATGACCACTGCGTGTTTTGATACCAGTACTATGTTGAATGTCAACATAGTTTCCCAATCGTCCTCCACAACCTATTTTGCCTCTTGAATTACCAAAATCTGGACAGCCACGATTGATAAAAGTAACAATACCTCCATCAGCTGCTTTTGCTGGTGTTCCCATTCCCGCGCCTAAATCAATACCGCTGTGATTTTGATCTCTACCAGTTACAGGATTTTTGCGATATCCGAATCCACTGGTAACGATCGTACCATTGAAAAGTGGATTAATAAATTGACCTGTCGATTTTCCTGGCTCTTTCGAGCAGTCAACTTCCACCACTTCGACCATGTTAGGGGAATGCTGATGTTGTGCGAGCGTGTCGTTAATCTGTTGCTGGTAATCGTTGGGGATATTAATTTTTGGAGCTGTTGGCCCGCCCATGACGATCGTTTCACCTTCAGTGACTGTTACCCATTCGACAGGGCCGAGAAAAAAAGCGGTACAACCTAGATCGATCGGATTGTCGATACATATCCTGAAGTAGAAGCTGAATTTGGCGCTACCATTGGGTTCGCTAATTTCACTGGCTACCATTTTGGCGAAGGCACGACCAAAAGGAAAGACTCCTGGACATTCGCGATCGGTCGTCCCTGGCACTGTCTCCTTTAAAATTCCTTCTCCGCCTTCCACTTTGTGTTCACAGCCAGCAATTCTCTTGCCGTAATATTCTCCTACTTCCCCAAGCGGATCTGAAAGTTCTACATAAGAATTAGCTGCACCAACTGGTGGGACTTCACTCAGATATAATTGAACAGCATTGCCATCTACCTCTTCGGCATCGGACCAAGGTAAATCCATTAGTGCTATTTTGGTGGCTCCTAAATTAAATCCTATAGGGAACAGGGAAAAAGGCACTAGGTTGAGTCCTGGTACTTGAGAAATTAGACTCTTACCCCAGTCAGCAAATTTGTCAAGCGACGTCAAAGATAAACCTGGTATATCTTCAAAACTATATTTCCCTAGATCGACTACTGTCCCTAGTGGAATATTTCCCACCGATGGCAGTTCGTAGATTATGTCCCCCAAGGTCAACTTGGGAATTTCACTCACAATAGTAGATAAGTCCCCATCAACAACCATTTGGCTGACTACATCTTTAATCAGTTTAATTCGAGAAATGGGAATATTTCCTAAACCTGGAATAGCTTTAGTTAAACTTTCAAGAGTTTGCCAATTCATTAAGTCTAAGTTATTTAAACTTAATTGTTTTATATCGATTCCGGTTATTTCGCTAATCTGTTGTAAGGCCAATTTCTCCAGATGAAATGCTGACGATACTTGCCCTAACCTTAAGATTTCGTCTAAGCTTTGCCCTGCTCTCCAAACTATTTGAGAATAGCCAACCATTTCTGCTAGTTCAGGAGGAACAGGTATTGTTCCATCACTTTGTAGGATAAATTTTATTAAACTAATTTTATCCCAGTTGGGTACATTAACTCGATAACCATTAATGTCTTGGCTTAGAGTAGGCAGAACAAAATCTGCTCGAACTGGTTTAAGCTTGTAGTGTGGGAAAATCGAGACCAACGTAAAAGTAATCACAAATAGAAATGTCAGGACAATCCTTTTGATTCGATAGATATACTGCATAAATACGGATACTTATATTGCTGCATACAAGTTTTTTCTCGCGCACGATCGCTACTTGAAGATGGCAATCGAGGTGTCTCTAGCAATAGCGTAACTAGCAAAAATTTTTGAGCTGTTAATTAAAAAAAATCTGGTGTGCTGATTAGATTTGTAGTGAGTGTACAGCTTATTTTGCACGAGAAAATCTGATGGGAGCGTCTTTCTTTTACTTTTATTTGTATTTATTCAATTTTGGTCTTAATTAGTAATCAAATTACAATCAATCACTGCTCATTACCTATTACTTTATAGAAACCTGGTTTGACACGAGTCCAATTGTTTCCACAATAGGTATTAAGAGTACTGCTAATTGATTGATAAACTAGCTTTCTCGTTTCCGATTTTAATCCATCTGGATAAAGTAAATCTATAATATCTGAGGCTTTAGCAGGTATTTTTAATTCTTTCAAACAAGCAGCTACTATTTCTTTTAGACTTTTATATTTCCTTAATTTTTCACAGTTGGGTAAATTTTTGAATTTATTACCAAAGTTGCCTAGAGATTGACCCTCGTCGTTCAACATTTGTTCATGATGAGCAAGATTTGAATCTTCAGCTTCGACTGTATTTAAGAGGGAAGTTGAAACACTAGGAACCATTATTGCTAATGATTTCTCTGGGGTAGAAGAAAGATCTCTACTTACTCCACTGTACTGATAAACACCAACTCCCACACGAGTCCACCCCTTATTATCACACCCCTGACCCAGTATCCTAGCCACACTTTTTCTCGCTGTTCTTAAGTTCAACATTCTCACTTTGGCATTTTCTAAGATCCATTCATAAACAGAATCGATAGTCATTGGTTGTTGTGGGTGCGACCGCATACAACCGGTTACTGCATCAGTTAAATTGAGATAAGTCTTCTTTAATGTCTTTTGAATTTTGTTGGATTTACCTATCTGAGAATCTCTTATTCTCTCTGTTTCCCCAACTTCTTGAGACGGGGAGACTGGGTGACTGGGTGACTGGGTGACAACTTTTTGGCACGATAAATTACTTTTATGGTCTTTAACTCTCTCCCCGTCTCCTGTTCTCTCCGTCTCCCCGTCTTTAGAGATCGGGTTTGGCAGTTCCTTCAAATCAATCGTCCATCCTCCTGGAGAATCAGGCACTTTACTCCATTGTCCTTCTTCTTCTCCCCTTGAAAGCACTTTGATTAATTCTTTTTTCACTCTTGCTGACTTTTCAGTAGGCAGTTGACCGTAAATTTCTCTTACTATGTAATTTATATGGACGATCGTGCCTCGATTTTCACTCAACAGATTGGCGATCGATTCCCTTATAGCTTGCTTGTCAAGCAAAACTTCGGAACTTGTACTTGAAAGCTCGACAATGTTTGCATTCGTTTTTAAATCTTCTCTGTCTACCTCGAGCGCAAATGATGCATTACTGATAAGTAATTTGGCTGAGGCTTGGGTTTTATCGATTAACTCGTCAATTGCTGTTGTTGTCTTTTCAGTTACTGGGATTGTCAAGGGCAGGCTCAGATGATGGGGATTCTACCATCGTCTCACTAGAACCAGATGTCGAAGTATTCACCACTGGTGCAAAGTCTCTTTCTGTTTGAGACTCTATGTCCGGTTCAACTGTTTTTAAGGTCGTGGCGATCGTTGAAGTAGATAACTCGACACGTTGGTGGCGAACGTCAGAGCCAAACAAATCATCTGTTTTTGGTAAAATCTCGTCCTCTATTGCCACAGAGGTTATCCCATTAGGTATAGTCATCAAGTGGCGCTCGCTCTCAATAAATACCCCTGATAAATTTTTACGGTTAGATGCTATTGCCAAAGCATCATGGTTATTTTTTTGCTCTTCTGTAGTTGCTTTTTCCAAAAATTCGAGCAGAGGTGGGCTAACATTAGATTTATCTGGATAATTATTGTTTTTGGTTTCATCGCTTATCTCGTCCCAAGGGTTCGCGATTGTTTCTTGAGAAAGATTCTCAACTGGTTCTAGCAGTGCTTGTATTTGAGATAGCTTTTGTTTAGCTATGGATAATCCCTTTTCATGGTACGAACATAACTGCCGATAATATTCTTCGAGACTTTTGAGAAACTCTTCGCTGTTTTTTGGGGGCTCTGGTGGCGGTGGTAAATTCAACATAAACGGCGCGCTCTCTTCTCCTCATTATAGTTTTTGACTAGAGATTAGTTTGATGGCGCGATAATGTTTAGCCATAACAGAATGAAAGTTATCGAGTTCTACTTTTTCTTTGAGAGCAGAAGATAACATCTTCATAAAATTAGAGACAATTCCTTTGAGTGCATTCTGATTAATTTTTCTCAGTGAGCTTATTTGAGAGATGCTTTTTCGATCCAAAAGGTCAATCAAAATAAAAGACTCTTCTAATGTCAGCCTTTTATTGTAATTTTGTTCGAGTAAGTTTTCGACGTATTTGACTAACCTCTCACGATCTGGAGCCTCTTTGCTGCTGGCCGATACAGATGTTTGAGTTGAATTTATTGCTGTTGTGGCTATTTCAGTTGAAGTGGTTTTTAATCGAGCATCTGCTTTGCTATTGAGTGGTGCAATGGATGGAACTCCTGTTCTTTTTTCGTTTCTCAAACAATTCTGTTTTTTCCCTTGACAGCGATTTCCGTATCTGGGACAAGCGGTAGCATAGGATTGTCTTTCAACTTTCTCGTCACAGAAAGAACAGATAAATTTGAAGTTTCGAGTACGGATGGTGCGCCAATGGCCTTTTACTTCGTATGGCTTGACGTAAATTTTCTTACTTGGCATTGAGTATTTTTAACAGTCAGCAGTAATTAGTCACTAATTTAAATTTAAGTTTCGACACAATTGCTTTGAGTGGGGATTACCACATGGACATCCTCACTGGGGCTTATGTAAAGAAACGTTACAATATAGACGGAATTAAAAAAAAAGCTAAATTATAAGTCTATCATGCCCGATTTGTTAGAAGCAACTAAAGAATACTGGAAAAAATTAGATGAATTAGAAGCTGCCTACGAGCGAGGACAAATATCTATCGAACAAGTAGATGCAGAAGTAAAAAAATTGATGGCCGAACTTGGCTTCAAACGCCGTGAAGCTTTAAGCTATTTTTGGCAAAGTCTTTGTTATCGTCTGCAAAACCAGCCTGAATTTATTATGGGCTTGATTTTAATGGCCATTGCCATTTATGCTTGGTTCCTATTGAATTAAATCGACAGAGGCTGGATGAACGTGAACTGAGGTTACTCTATTTTCCCAGAGGGAAGAAATATTAAATAGTTTATTAAGCCTTTTACTCTTTGAATTGATTCTCAACTAGGGCTGTTTTGATTTAGGGCTAACAACACTAAGATCTCGTTCGTACTTAAATACACACACGCAGTCTCCTAGGGCCAATTTGCTCAAAATTCGACCTTTCATTTCGGGGAATGCCTGGTTGATGGCCTTCACTTCTATATCGCAGGTAATTTGACAGGGTGTTGGTAATTGAAATTCTGATGCCAGAGCCATGTACGGACAAACTCGCTGAATTTCAATTACCGCGTCTTTCCCTTGGTTGGAAATGTCTACCGCCTCCATCTTCATTCCCAACTGCTCGAAGATGGGAATTGAGCGAGAAAAGCCAGAAGCAAGAGATACCCCACTAATGTACGGACTCATCAACTGCTTTTGGCGTTCGACTTGCTCGTCCATCATCATTTCTAAGGCTAACGGTGTGCCATATTTGTCCCTGAGTTGGGTAAAGTGTTCAAAGCGTTGACGTAAAAGCTGTGTAGCTTCTTTACTAATCATCTTTTCACTCCTTGTCATCGAATATGCCATTACTGTGGTTGCAGTGATAAAGCCCTCTCCGCTGATGCCAGAGATGCTCCTTGAGCGAGATTTTTGAAAAAATCCTCCAAACGTCGCCAACCGATTACTTCTCCAGTTACATCAGGCATCCGTGCCATAAATTCAAAGAACTTGAACAGAGCGTAAGCATTGTAGTTGAAGGGTCTCAACAGCGAAGCAATTAACCATACCATCCCCGCAGGGATAATTTTAATGCAAGGTTCCTTTCCTAAAACCTCGAAAGCTAATTCAGCAATCTGACGGTGAGTAAAAGTCTCACATCCTCCCACCGTCAGGACTTTGTTTTTCAGTTCGGGCAAGCGAATTGCTTTGACCACCTCTTCCCCAAAATCTAGGGCACTCAGAGGATTAATTTGACCACGGCCTTCTCCAAACAGGTAAATTACTCCTTTGTCGCGAGCTGCGTTGAATAAGTATGACATGTCGTTAAAAAAACCAGTTGGTGCAAAGATGGTATAGTTCATTCCCGACTCTTTTACCGCCTGGGCTACTTTCTCCCTGGCGGCGGCAAGAGGTGTCAAACGTGCCATTTCTGCCCCCCTAACTACCGAAACAAAGATGAACTGTTGAACACCTGCCAGTTTTGCGGCTTGGAGAATATTGAGGTTTCCTTGGTAGTCTACCTCCCAGATACTTGGTTGGCACTTGAACGAGTGGATTCCGATGGACGAGAAAACAACGTCAATGCCCTCACACAGTCCTTTGAGCGTCTCTGGTCTAGTTGCATGACCCAAAAAAATCTCATTACACCATTTCGGGTTTACTAGACGGCGCTTTTCACGACACAAAGCACGTATCCAAAAGCCTTTCTGGTGTAAGACCTCTAACACACCACCGCCGATATATCCGGTAGCGCCGGCCACCATTACCCTTGGACGCTGCCCATTCATTGCTCTGTTTCCCCTGCGTCCTTAACTTTATTCTAAGCTGGCATGCACAACCTGGAGAACTTTTTTTTATTATTTAGCAAAAAACGAATGGTTAGTATTATTTATTAACTGTATTGTCATACATAAAGAGTAATCGCATCCACGTAGTTTAACTTGAGGAAAAAGTTTCACTATGTTATTCCGAGAGATCGTCTCTTTTTAAACTATACTGTTCAGTAGAGTTTTCGTACTTCCATTGCATCCCTTGCTTACCCCAATAAGCGCTCGCCAATCATAATCCCAACCATGCTGTCTTGCTTCGGTACTTTCAGCTTTATCGCTCCCGAAGGGAGGAGCTCTTTGGCGGCACGCATCCATGTTGTTTTACTTCGAGAAAAAGTTTCACGCGCGTTATCTGAATCGATCGCGATCGTAAATTATTGAAGCATATTTAAATTTGCTGAACGTAAAGAAAAACGGTAGAACATCGATACTTTCCTCCCTAAGAATTAAAACAGTTGCTATGCTGTTGCCAAATTAAGCTCTGAGAAAAGTGAAAAAACAAGAAATTGAGAAACTCTTTTTTGAGGGTGTAAATGCTTTTGCCAAGGGTTTACCAGAGCCAAATCGTAACACCGATCTAGTTAAATTTTTGGGATATAGACAGGCTGCTCAAGGTGATAACGACTTAAAAGTGGCTTTAGATCGTTATATTGAAGCTTTTGAAGGTGTTAGTTATATCTATATTCAAAAAGGCTTAAACGTTGACTTAAATTAGATATGCTAGCATGAACCTTCTGAGATTTTTAGGACTGGTTAAAATACTTTTCTGTCTTAGATGCACCAGCTTTTAGGTTGGTGTTTTTAGTTGTATCCCTCCCTCTGACCGAGTGCAGGCGCGCATCCACGATGTTTTACTGACAGAAAAAGTTTCACGCGCGTTATTCCGAGCGCTCGCGGGGACTCTGGGTCAACTGCCAAGTTTGTGGAGCATAACCCTGCTCGATTAATTGAGTCGCAGCCAAAGGCTCTTTGATTCCAAGGTTTTTCCAAGCTAATGCATCTTCATAAGTAAAGTCAGCGTCATTCCAAGGCCGTGCCAAGCTAGGATAGGTAAAAACTTGATACCAACCAGCAAAGGTCTGGGCCGTTAAACCTAAATCAGACCATTCTCTTGCTCGTTCGGGAATAATGAGATCGTCAATCAACCGCTGCTTCTGTAATACCTATACTCCACCAAAGCTTAGCTTGGGGCAACTCTAAACCTAGATCGCACCAATGTCTTGCTCGCTCCGGTTTGACCCAGAAATTGAGCAACCACAGGAGTGCTTCTTCAAAACTAAAATCGTACTCTTTCCACTCGGCGATCTGAGAAAGTAAAATAGGCGGAAATTTCTGAGCGCGAACGGTCTGTTTTTCTGCTGTCGAAATTAACTCGTCAGCCGGCTGTGGCGAGAGATGCCGCTCGAGAAAATAGTCAGCTATCATTTGGTAAGTAACCTCTGCTGTGCCAATCACCAGCTATTTTGGGACTTAAATTACGTTGTTGCCAACCTTTGATTAACTCAACATGAGTAATTCCTTGCTGATGCCAGATTAATTCTTCTTCCAACGGTATACTTTGAAGAGTAACTTCTTGTCTGGCTTGTGGGGCTAAATTACAATAAGTTTTGAGGTCAAAATCTAAACTATACTTTGGCGGTTTGGGAATTTCTGAGGATATTGACATCTTTAGCTCAAGCAGCCTCATAATTATCTAATACCAGATTAATCTCTTGTTGGCAGATCTGCCTGTCTCGAGCACATCAAGCAAGTCTAGAAAAAATTTCACGCATGTTATTCTGAGCGCTCGCTTTCTATGTGCTCAAACACGAGCGCCTCTTTAAAACTATAGCGCTCTACCGAACTAACTTAAACTAAACCGTTCATTTATTTTGCTCGGAGATGTGATCCCCGAGAGAAATATTGGACATCGAGATAACTGAATATCTTGAAATCTTGCTAAGCCTGAAACTTTTGTTGCCGCGGCTCAATTTAGCCCTCGCTTTAGGGTCAAAGTCGCGAGGAACCTATTTGCGCAATAACGCCGTCTATACCTGTTAATAATTAAGCAGCTTGAGCATAAATCCAGTCCAACTCTAAATATTTTTGTAAACTCAATAATAACTGTTCCTTGTTAATAGGTTTATATAAAACAACTTGACAATCGAGGTAATTAAGCATTTCTTCAGAGATTAAAGCCGCCGTAATAATGATTATTGGTATGTTTTTCAGTTCGGGAATTTGGCGTAACTCTTTTGAGGCTGTAAAGCCAGTTTTGATCGGCATATATAAATCAAGTAAAATTAAGTCTGGGGGAGTTGCAGTCACTATTGACAACATCTGTTGACCGTTAGAAGCGGTTTCGACCTCAAAGCCTATTGGTTGTAATATTTCCCTTAATAGTTGACAATTTTCTATTTTGTCATCGACGATGAGAAGCTTACGTTTATTTCCTTTGTAACCCAATATTTTGTCTATTGGCTCTTGTCGTGAATTTTCAGCAATTTCTTCTTTAGGAAACATGAGATCGAACCAAAAGCTAGAACCACTACCTAGCTGACTTTTAACTTGAAGCTGGCTACCCATTAGTTCAACTAGCTGCTTAGCGATTGATAAACCTAAACCAGTCCCTTTGGATCTAGATTCAAAATTATCTATTTGTTCAAAAGGTTGAAAAATTTTATCTAATTCTTGAGAATTCATTCCCAGACCTGTATCACTTATTTGAAAACGAAGAGTTGTTTGCTCAATTCCTTGTGAGGATTTGAGTAGAGGAGTTTTGACAACAGTAACTTTGAGATTTATTTCTCCCGAAATAGTAAATTTAACAGAATTATTTAAGAGATTAATTAATACTTGAAACAGTCTTTGTTCGTCGACTTTAATATTAGCAGGCAATTGAGAAGAAGTAGATAAATTAAGTAGAATTTCTTGGTCAGCTATCCAGGGGTTAGCCATACCTATTATTTTATCTAAAAAGCTTTGAAGGTGGATTGTTTTAGGATTAAGTTTTATTTTTTGAGCATTGGTCTTAGAAAAATCTAAAAGGTCGTTAATTAGAGTTAATAGATGAGTTCCGCTTTGAGAAATAATATTTAAACTAGCCATTTGATTGCTATCGATTTTACTGTCCCGTTGTAAGATTTTTGTAACTCCCAAAATGCTATTGATAGGGGAACGTAATTCATGAGTAATATTAGCGAAAAATAGCTCTTTGGAGTGATTAGCTGCTTGGATTTTATCTAGAGATTTTTGAAGTTCAATAGTTCGTTTTTTAACTTTATATTCTAAAGTTTTATTTGATTTTTCTAATTCAAAAAATGCTGTTTTTGCCAAAATTATCGCTCGTTTATTTTGAGAAATATACCAAGTAATTGAACTCAAAATACTTGCCCAAATTAATAATAAAATCGGAAAATTAATTACACTAAATAAGGCTGATACAAAGAGATTTTTACGGTAAGAATCGATATTATATCTAATTCTAGTTTGCAAAGAAGCTACAGTTTTATTGATACCAGAGGCATAAATTTCTTTATCAAATTGATATTGTGGACTTAACAAAAGTTTAAAAGCTTGTTGCTCTTTACCTTGACGGACTAAATTAAAAGATTGCTGCTCAATTTTTAGTAATTCAATATTAGCCGCATTGGTTTCAATACCATGAGGTTCGTAGCTTTCTGGAGCAATAGTAATCAATCTATTTATATCCTTATCTAATTGGGGTTTTAACTTAAGATAGCGTTTTTCCCAGTCTAAATTGCCTGTTGCTGCTGCCATTCGCGCTGACATAGTTAAAGCTTCATCTAAATAGACAATTTGCCCTGTTAAATTCTCAAGTTCAAATTCAATGCTAACTACTTCAGTAAAACCTTCATACATCTTCCAAACGTTCACTCCTACAGCACCAATTAATATTAAACTCAAAATTATTGCTATAGTAATAAGCACGAGAAAATGGGAGTTAATAAATTTATAGAATTGGTTGAGGTGTTTTTTCATAATTGGCTCGTTCCTCAAAGCTTTAATTCTTTTGTATTTGTTTTTTTGGCCATACAAAAATGTATTTAATTTTATTTTTTCCTTAAGTTTGAGCATTTACTTTGTTGATAATGATATTGAACTCAAAGCTTTGATTCTTGGAGTCAAGTATCATTATAAAATTTTAAAAGTTACTATTTTCTTACTGACAGGGTTACTGGTTTGTTACTTTAAATATTTATGAATGCTTCTCGAAAACAAAGCGCGTGATGAATCTATAAGTTTACCAAGATGCCAAACTTATAGGAAGTTTGCTCCCTCTTTTTGGGTGTTGGCTGTGACACTTTTTGCGGTAAAATTCTAGCAGCTAGAAAATACTTGGATTGTAAAGATATGTCTTTGGTAGTTTGGCTAGGAAGTGGAACAGCGCTCTCGGCAACAGCAGTATTTGCTTTGAGATGGTGGAGCAACTACCAAAGATATAAATCACTACGAAGTCTTCCTTCTCCAGATGGATATCCAATCTTAGGTAATTTACCACAATTGTTATCAGCAGCAAAACAAGGAAAATACTTTACCCTATTTCGAGATTGGGCTGAAGAATTGGGTTCGATGTATGTTGTTTGGAGCTTGGGAAAACCAGGAATAATTTTAAGTAAACCGAAAGTAATTGAAAAAACGATTGTTCGTGGCTTAAAGGAGAAAACTTTAATTAGAGACCCCAAACAACGGAACATCTGGCAAGATATATTTGGTGCGCCAGTAATGATCCAACAAGATGGCGAATCTTGGCAATGGAGACGACAGACATTCAATCAAACTTTAAGTTCAAAGCAGATAAAAACTTATTTTGAACAAGTTCAACAAGCTTGTCAGCAAGTAGTCGATAGTTGTTTTGAGAAAGCGAAAAAACAAGAAGCCCTCGAAGTCGATCCTTTGTTTAGTGAATTGACGATGAGAATAATTTCTCGCTTATTATTGGGAATACCTGTGGAGGGTTTAAGTTCTTCTAACGAAGGTCCTCCTCTTGAACCTCATAAAATTTATGAAGCTTTATCTATTCTAGTTAGTCAATTTCTTGTTAAAGTAGCCGCCCCAACAAAATTATTTCAATATCTCCCAACTTCTACAAATCAAAAGTATTGGAGTGCCCAAAAATATTTGCAAAATTTTGTCGAACCTAGAGTCGCTCTCGCTTTACAAATAGCACGAGGTGGTAAAGAGCCAGATTCTCTTAAAGTGAGTCCAGAATTTGCACAATCAATGTTAGTTCAATTCGCAAAGCAACCATTATTTACAAAACAAATGCTTTGTGCTGAAACGATTGGATTAATTTTTGGAGGAACTGATACTACAGCCCACACTCTTTCATTTACTGTAGGAGCATTAGGAGTTAATTCGGCAGTTTTCCAAAGAGCTAGAGTTGAAGTAGATCGGATTTGGGATTTTAATAATGGTCTCAGTTCAGAAAGTTTGAAAGAATTAACTTACATTCAAGCAGTTATAAAAGAATCGATGCGCCTTTATCCCGTATCAGGAGGAGCAACTGGATGTGTTACTGTAAGCGATACTGTTATAGATGAAATTAATGTTCCTGCCGATACCCAGATAGCCTGGTCACTGATAGCAGCAGGCAGAGATCAACAAGAATATCCAAACCCTAATAAATTTTTACCTGAACGTTGGCTTAAAGATGGACAAAAAGATAGTCTGCCAACATTTTTAGTTTTTGGATCTGGTCCTCATCGTTGTTGGGGCGAATCTTTATCTATTTTGGAAGCGACCGTCATGTTAGCAATGTTAATTCGCCATTTCGATTGGGAAGTAGTTAACGGTCGAGATTCCTTGGAAAACTTAGGACAAAATCTAACTGTATTTCCTGCCGATCGAATGCCAATTAAATTTACAGCCAGAAAATTGGCCGAACAAACTGTAAGCGCAAATTAAATCTCTCAATTTCTGTATAAATCAAGATGGCAACGCCTTAACCTTGTCAGGACGATCGTTTGCAGCTTTTGCGGGATGCTTGTGATAGGCGTATCAACCGAGTCCCTTGTTAAATAATATTCAAACAAGTCTTGGAATATTTATCCACCATATTTGCGCGCCTGCACTCGGCCTTCGAGATCGCTTTCTATTTGCTTCAATATTTTACGCGCCGCCAAAGAGCTGCTCCCGAAGGGAGCGCTCGCTTTCTATGTGCTCAAACACGATCGCCTCGTTTTAAAACTATACTGTTTAGTACAAATATTCCGTACTTCCGTTGCATCCCTTGCCTTCTGAGATAAGCGCTCGCAAAGCTAACACAGTTAATGCCACTATAAACAAACCTATATCTACTACAAGCGCCAAGGTTACACCAGCTACGGCAAAAGCTCCCATCGCTTCGGCTCCTGCTA
>JASJDA010000179.1 GCA_030065755.1 Prochloraceae cyanobacterium
TGTTTGTAATATTGTCGAACATCAAGTTATTAGCAACGCCGAATTATTGAGTTTAGATGTAGATGTTCTCATTCCAGCAGCACTGGAAAATCAAATTACAGAAGCTAATGCTGCAGATGTGAAAGCCAAATTTATTTTTGAAGTTGCTAATGGTCCAATTACCTCTGCTGCTGATGAAATTCTCGATCGCAAGGGAACGCGGGTTTTTCCCGATATTTTAGTTAATGCTGGGGGAGTTACAGTAAGTTATTTCGAGTGGGTACAAAATCGGAGCGGACTTTACTGGACTCTACAGGAAGTAAATCAAAAGTTGAAAGAAAAAATAGTAGCAGAAACAGAAAAAGTTTGGTCGATCTCTCAAGATTATGCCGTTTCTATGCGTACAGCAGCCTATATTCACGCCTTAAATCGCCTTGGAGAAGCTCTTGATGCTAAAGGGACTAGAGATTATTACGCCAATGATTCGCTCTCTTAAGTTGTATTAAGTAGGCAAGCAAAAGTAAATTTTCAACGATACTTCTCTTTTGCTTCTGAAGCCATAAAGGCTTCAGTATCGCCTTTGCTGTTTGCTATGAAAACGTTAAGGCTCGACTTGAAGTTCCTTATTTAATAAAAATTATCCCTAACAAAAATAGCGATCTTATTGATTACTTTTCTAATCTTTTTAAACTGTATTTATAAATTAGATCTCCATTTTGAGGTGACTATTATCACGGATAGTTTCTAAGAAAGGGTTTATTCTTCATAAGCTCGAGTTTTTTTCTACAACTAAACTAAGTTAGCGCTTGCTACTGTAACTTTAATTGAAGTTGCATAGCAGGCTTTTTTTTAGGATTGAACTCATAACTCAAGCTACTATTATTAATATTTTTAATAAAATTGCCGAATTAACTTTTTCTTTATTTGTAATAGCGATCGTATTTGAAGTGCGATCGCGATCGTAGATAATATTTTATATTTTTCTTATTAACCTACTAGTATCCTAGACTATATTCTATTTATAGAATCTCTTAAGAACAACAATTTCTATATCGTGTCTTGAAGATTTAGAATAAATCTTCGAGCGCTTGTAGTTGAAAGAATTGAAGCTTTTTCTAGAGTTGTTAACTGCAAAATATGATTTTTTTTCAGTAGTTATTTATTCAAAATACATTAAAAATACATTTACTGATTTTACTGGCTCTTTTCTTGACGGTGTCATCATATAGAATGTAAATGCTGAAGGTGCCATTTTCTCGACAACGGATCCGATGGGTGTTACTACCACCACCGCTTTTACAGATAGCTTTCTGTTCGATGTTAATTTAAACTTTGCCAACTTGAAAAACGTCATGTTGGACGATATCAATACATCTCTGGCTGAAGGTGTAGTACTTCCTCCAGGCACAGTTGTAAATTCAGTGTCTGGACTTCCCACAGATTTTAAACTCACATTTCAGAGCGCAGATTTGACAAATCTCAGTGCAAATGGTGCTAATCTGGCAGGTACGAATTTTACGTCAATTGATAACCCTACTACTCCTGAAATTGAAACTACCCAATTGGATGGTGCTAGTTTTGAATTCGCCAATTTAGCTAATGCAGATTTTAGTGGACTCGATCTTACTGGTGTAAGTTTTAAAGGTGCTATTTTAACTGGAGCCGATTTTACAAACGCTATTTTAAAAGATGCTGATTTCACAGAAGCCATCCTTACTAATGCTATCGTTACCGGTGCTGACTTTAGTGACGGTCTAGATGCAGATGTATTCGGAGCAAGGTTGGATAAGGCAGATGTTACTGGGACTGGCCTAACTCGTGCTGGACTAATTGCTGATAATGCGACTATAGTTGACACAATGGGATTATTGTAAAGAAGTGTTAACTACCTCATGTCTCTAGGCATGAGGTGGTATGTAAATATATATGGCGTTGCTCAATACAACCAAAACCCTCTTAATCTTTAACTTTCCAAGACTTCAGCACGTCTAATAGTACCCGCACTGCTGGTGCTGAAGCTTTTTTATCTTGTTCTAATCGATTGGTCGTTACCAAACCATTGATGGTGCTGAGGAGATAATCCGCACAATCGTCTAAGTTAAGATCTTCTCTTAGTTCTCCCCACTCTTGAGAGCGACGCAAAGCATCTAAAAAAGCCTGCTTCATTAGCTTACGGTAAGCCTTAATCTCATCTATTACCTTCTGGCTCATTCCTGGAGCCTCTAAGATGGTATTGACAATCAAGCAACCATAACGTCCTTCAAAAGGTTCTCTCTCAGGATCGGCAAGGGTGGGAATGAATCTCTCGATATCCTCAATCCCTCCAGAAAGTTCTTTCTCCAGTTTTTCAGTAGTCCAACGGGCATATAAATTAAAACTGGCAAGCAGCAGACCTTCTTTATCCCCCCAGGTGTTATAAATGCTGAAACGAGTAATCCCGATCGCCTTTTCGAGATCGCTGATGGAAGTTCCTTTATAACCGTGCTTCCAAAACGTGCATACAGCTTTCTGGAGTACCTCCTGTGGGTCAAATTCTTTAGTTCTTGCCATTTATCTTTCCAAGAGCGATCGAGGATTGGAGAGCTTTAAATCAGTTATCAGTTATCAGTCATCAGTTATCACTGTTTCAGTAATGGATTTAAACCACTACTGAAACGTCCTAATTATATAATTAGGGGACTTTTCATCCCACTCACAACTGATAACTGTTTACTGATGACTGATTACTGTTAAAGAGCTATTGACATTATATCAAACTATTCGTTATGATTTCAAAAAAAACATAACGAACGTTTGGTTATTTTCTCGCTGGACGATCGAGATCGCTATGGTGACAAATGAGTTGTTAGAAACTAAATTTTTTATCCCGTCAAGCAAATCTAATCTAGTTAAACGCGATCGCTTAGTCAAATATCTCGATGGAGGAACAAAGAAAAAATTAACTCTTATTTCTGCTCCGGCTGGATTTGGCAAAACTACCTTGTTAGCAGAATGGCTAGAGCGAACAGAATTATCACATACTTGGTTATCTCTAGACCAGCGAGATAATGACCCGATCGGATTTTGGACTTATTTTGTGGGAGCGCTACGGAAAATACAACCGCAATTAGGAGAAGCCGCAACTGCTATCTTACGATCTCCCGAAACTGATTTTGAGTTTTTTCTAACTTCATTACTGAATGAAATTTCCACTCTTGAAACACGTATTCTGCTAGTTCTCGATGATTACCACGCGATCGCCGCGAAACAGATTCATCAAGCGATCGCGTTTTTATTGAATCATCTACCGCCCTTCGTTCATTTAGTTATTGCTAGTCGTTCCGATCCTCCTCTTCCTTTGGCTCGTTTGAGGGCTAGAGGGGATTTGAGCGAACTCCGAGCTTCAGAACTTCGTTTTACTGCTGGTGAGGCTGAGCTTTTCGCCCGCGAGGTAATGAAACTCAATTTGTCTGAAGAACAAGTAGAGTCGTTACAGACAAAAGTAGAAGGGTGGATTGCAGGATTGCAAATGGCTAGTTTATCTTTGAAACAATGTTCCAATACATCCACTTGGATTGATTCATTACAAGGCAATCAACGCTACATTTGGGATTATTTGACAGAAGAAGTGTTGGAACGCCAACCCGACTGTCTTAAATCTTTTTTGTTAAAAACTTCAATCTTAGATCGTTTGTGTGGCTCTCTGTGCGATGCAGTTCTTCAACAAGAAAATAGTACAGAGACACTAAACTATCTCGATCGAATCAATTTGTTCGTTATTTCCCTAGACGACAAACGTTACTGGTATCGCTATCATCATCTTTTTGGCGAACTTTTACGCTGTTACTTACAAAAACAAGAATCCGATCGAGTTTCTCAATATCATCGTCGCGCTGCTAGATGGTACGAACAGCATCAGCTAATAGATGAAGCATTCAAGCACGCCTTAGCAGCAAAGGATTGGGAATTAGCAGCAGATTTAGTAGAAAAAGAAGCTTGTAAACTACTTATAGATGCCGATCTTGCCACTCTTCTAACTCGCCTCGAAGCAATACCCCACGAAATAATTTGTCTTCGTCCTTGGCTCTGCGTTTACTATGCTTGGACACTCTGGTTTACAGCAGGAGATATTGCTGGAGCGCGACAGTATCTCCAAGATGCTGAAAATGCTGCTAAAGCTAAAGCAATTTCCAATAGTCAACCTAGCTGGACAAATCATCCATTAGCCAATGAGATTGACGAGTTTTGGGCAAATATAGCCGCGCTGAGAAGTTATCTTTCCCACGAACAAAATACGAGCGAAGCAATTCGTCTAGCCGAGGACGCTTTAAAAATTGTACCCCAGCATAATTATTGGCTGCGATCGTTGGTTATTATGAATCTGGGCTTCAGCTATTATTTACTCGATGAATGGGAGCGATCGGAGCCAATTCTCGCAGAAGCCAAAAAAATAAGTTTTAGATGCGATCGAGTCGATAAAGTCAATCCCGCTTTTATCGGTCGCGTTGCCGAATCGGCCATTAACTCACTCTG
The DNA here is from genome assembly GCA_030065755.1 of Prochloraceae cyanobacterium. GTDB lineage: Bacteria > Cyanobacteriota > Cyanobacteriia > Cyanobacteriales > JASJDA01 > JASJDA01. Next base: position 4,492 of record JASJDA010000179.1, read on the forward strand.
CTTACAAGCGGAAATTAAAGAACTAAGAGGAGAATTAGGAGAGGCGATCTCCCTTGCTTCTGAAGCACTAGAACTAGCGACTCAAAGACACTGGTTAGAAACAGCACCAGGACTTTTTACTCAGGCGATTTTGGGCAAGCTTTTGTGGCAACAAAATCGACTGGAGGAAGCAACAAAATATCTTACTCAGAGTCGCGATCGCAGCAGCCCTTTAAAGAAGTCCTTGTTTAGCACAATACGATATATTTATTTAGCTTTAATTCGTCAAGCTCAGGGGAATACTTCGGCAGCTTGGGAAGCTATTGTTATAGCAGAAGAAACAGAGCGAGCTAGAAATAAAGGTTTTAATTTTGAACTGCCAAGTTTTCTAAGCCTCGATTTAGCTAAAGTTAGACTTTGGTTAGCTAGAGGAGATATCGATCTTGCAGAAGTTTGGGCGCAGTCGCAACAACTAAATATAGAGGATGAGTTAAGTTATAAATACGAACTGCACTATTTGACTTTTGCTCGTATTTTAATAGCTCAAAAGTCTTGGAAATCGGCAATGTTTCTCTTAGGAAGATTGCAACAAATAACTGAGTCAAAAAAACGGATTTCTAGAGTTATTGAAATTTTAATTTTACAGTCTTTAATCTATCGAGCGGAAAATAAATTGGAGGCAAGTTTACAGTGTATCGAACGGGCATTATTTCTGGCTCGATCGCGAGGTTATTTTCGTCTCTTTTTGGATGAAGGCGAGCCGACGATCGAACTATTACGTCAGGCTGCGTCGCGGAAAATTCACCCTAAGTATATCAACAATTTACTTGAAGCTTGTGGCAAAACTCCTACTTCTGAGTCTTCTAGAATTGAAGTTTTAATTGAACCTTTGAGCGATCGAGAATTAGAAATACTGCAAAATATAGCTACTGGTTTAACTAACCAGGACATAGCCGATCGACTTTTTATTAGTCTTGCCACAGTTAAATGGCATACCAGTAATATTTACAGCAAGTTAGAAGTCAGAAATCGCAATCAAGCTGTAGTGCGAGCAAGAGAGTTAAAGATTCTAGCGTAAGATTATGACGGAAAGCTGGGGGAGCACGGGAGAGGGGGAGAGGGGGAGAGGGGGAGCAGGGGGAGTAGAGGAGAATAACAAATAGCCAACAGTCAACAGCTAACAGCCAACAGCAAATAGCCAACAGCCCAGTTTTTAATTCCTTTCCTCATTAATAAATTTGGGATTTGAGGTAACAAATAATGAAATAGTAAAGATTTAGATTGTCGATCTGCTTTTTGATAGAGTTGAGCTAAAACTGTCTCGACTTTTGGGTCATTTAGAACTTGAAATTTAGACATTTTGTTTTTCCTCTGACAACGGCTCAATTTTAGTTTCCAGAATTAATCCAGCATTGCGAAGGGGTAGCAGTTTGCTTTAATCGATCGGACATTTTACACCTCTATAAATCTACCTTTTGATTTTTTCTCAAAAATCCAGTAATTATCGCCAGGGTGAAAGTTCCAAGTAATGCGAATCCTAACAACATTTTTCCTCCTTCTAATACACCAGCACCCAGAGCGACGATCGGGGGATTGGAAACGAGAATACTAATAACTAGAGCCAGCATAAACTTGCGCCACTCTATTTTGGTTAGTCCCGCACCATAGCAAACAAAGTCAAAAAAACCTGTCATTAAAAATCCGCTTAATAAAAAGAAATTATTCTCTAAGTGTTTTTCAGAAAGTCGATCGACTCGATCGATAAATTTTTCACCGACCATTGTTTGAACCAGTTTTCGTCCATATCTGCGGGAAAGGAAAAAACTAATGCTGCAGGAAATTAAATCTGCAAGACAAATAACCACCAATCCCACAGAAAAACCCAATAATCCTCCAGCCAAAACCGAATAGACAGTCCCAGGAAGAGCAGGAATCACAATACTCACCATACGCAGCATTAACAAAACTACTGGAACCCAAATCCCAAATTGCTCGATATTGGCTCTTATTTGCTCGATACCTACTTTGTTAATCCACCAAATTAATGAGGCAACTAGTAGCACGATGAGAACAAAACGAACAATTTTCAGTAATTTCTCGTTCATCATAGTTTTTTACCCAGTTATCAAGTATTAGTCCCCTCGATCGGCAAATAGCCAACAGCAAACAACTTTATTATCGCCAATGAGGAGGATAGGTATTAACAACACCAGGGATGTTCTCTATCTTCTGCAACCATTCTCCTAAGTATGGGTGTTTTTTCTCAAAAGATAATAAATCTAGGTTTAATTTCTTTGCTGCTTCGCGAGTAGCTGCACGTTCGACCAATTTCAGAACAGGATAAGTAACGATATCTGCTGCCGATAATCGATCGCCAGCCAACAAATCTTTATTTTCTAAAACATCATTCAGTATGCTAAATTCATAACTTAACTTTTCATAAGCTTCAATAACTTCGTCTTTTTTATCTTCTAAACTTCCAAAGAAAATTGGAATAACAAACTGACGTAAATACGGCACGATTAAATTTTCGACTTCACATACCTGTTGCCAAATTACCGCTTTATCTTGGCTGGTGTTGCCAAAAAGTTGCCACTCAGGATATAGAGAATCCAAATACACTAAAATTGCAACAGATTCACGAACAAGTAGTTCCCCGTGTCTTAGTAATGGTACTTGACCGCGAGGATTTAAAGCTAGATAATTAGGCTGTTTTTGTTCTTTTTTTGATAAGTCTAAAAGATGAGAAACATAATCAATGTTATGAATTGCCAAAACAAGCTGTACTCGCCAAGCAAAGGGGCTACCACTAATCCAGAAAAGTTCTAGTGTTTGATTCATTTTCTTAACTACTATTCCTATCGATTGAATAAATTGTACAGATGAATTTTACGATCGAGCCAAAGCCCTAAAATCGTCAGTCCAATACCAATGGCAAGAATCGCAAAAATAACCAGAAAAAGGCGATCGCTTGTCTGAGAGTAAAACCAAATTAGATTAGCACCAATAAACAAACGCAGAAAAATCGTCCAAATATACATGGGTACGAATTGGTGACGAATAGTTTGGATGACAAAGCCACTCACTACAAGCAAAAACACACCTGTAAGCCTAACAAAAACTTCGCTATATGAACCCGATGCTCGTAATAAATCTAAAGTTAGAGTGGGAGCAAACAAAAAACCACTACCTGCAATAAACAGGACACTAGCTGGGTAAAACAAACTATAACGAGTATATTTCATTACTTTTTACTCATTAGTTATTTTCGCTTCATGACTGGAAAATCTAAAAATACCGTCGTGGCTTTTTTATTGCTAAAAGAAACCGATCGTGTCTTAAATAACCACCAAGCAACTAAACCATTCATAACCACCAATAGAGGTACGACAACAGTTGGAGCTATGACGAGAGGAAATTCAAATAATACGGCTGCTGTAGGTGGGGTAGAAAATACTTGTAAAACTCCTGGTAGACCCATTTGAATCAAAATTTCCCCAGGAATAATAATAATTCCTGCACCAATTAAATTCCAAATAGCTAATCCTTTCCAACCAATTGTATTTGAAGTTACGCGCTTGGCAATATAAAGTGCAGAAAATCCAAATATTAAGTCAGGAATACCAATGGCAATTTCAAGATAAATTGGAAAGTGTCCTGTTAATGTTTTATACAGCGTTCCTAAAGCAGCAATTCGTAATGCTTGTAAGTAAACAAACCAATGGAGCGGAGTACAATTGATAATTTTCTCTAGAGTTTCCCGAAAATGAGATGATATAACAAAGGGAATCGTGCATAAGATAACGGGAATAAATGGCATCCACAATCCAGGAAGTAGCGCATAAAAATTAGCCGAAGCATAGAATCCTTGTATTGCCAAGATCGAACTAGCTATAGTCCATAAAGTTAAAGCAACAAGTAACTTATAAACAATTTTTGCACTTTTGGGTCTAAGATAGTGGAGTCGAACTGCTCTACGAGTAATAGCTGCCATAAAGATTAGTAAAGCAGCGAAAAGAAAAGGAAGAGTTGATAATTTCATCTTAGTTTAATTCATAAATTCGATCGAAACGATCGCCTTCAAAGGTGGCTTTTAGTCAACAGGATCTTTGAGGTGAAGCTCATGTTAGTTTTAGTTGGGTTAATAGGGCAATTTATGAGTGTCTAATTAGACACTCTAGACAAAAGCTATACAGAAGAGTTTTGAGCTTGGATAGCTATTTGTAAAAGCTTTTTATAGCCCTGAGTATTAATCCCTTTGGCCATTGCTGTTAGTTGTTCGTTATCAGGCATTTCTAGTCCGTAGGCATTTACAAAGCGATTCATGAAATTAAACAAAGCACAAACACCAATAACATCCTCTATGGCTTGTTCGTCCCAACCCGCTTGTAAAATAGCATCTACATCAGCTTGCGTAACTTTACTTGGATTAAGGGTAAGCTTGCGCACCAAGGCAAATACGGGGTACAAACCCTCCTCGATCGGAGCCTCAGCTAAATCTGTCAGTATGGCTTCCAGCAATTTTGGATCGACATTGAGATCGGTGGCGATCGCCTGATGAGAACCGTAACAATAGTCACAAGCGTTCAACCCCGATACGTAGGCTGCTATCAATTCTCTCTCACCCGCAGTGAAAGACGATTCTCCTCGCATTACAGTTTGAATAAACTCGGTAATGGGCAAATAACGACTTGGATCGTGTTGAAAAATTTCTACAACATTTTGATATTTGAAAAAAGCCACGAATTTTACCTCCAAAAATAATTAGAAACTCCTACCAAAAGCTCCCTCAACACTGTGGGTATTCATCCAAGAGTTGAAATCTGGAGCATAAGCAGATTTGGCAATAGCAGGGTAATTATAATCTCGTTCGTATTTATCTAAATCGGGAACAGGTGTAAGAATAATTTGCACGAAGTTCCTAACAGCTTTCAGCTTATTAGTTAAAGATAATTTAGCTTCAGCACGCTGAGTTACATAACGGCGGGTAATTGTCTCAAAATCTTCTGGTTCTCGTCCAGCGACTTCTTTAACCGCGTTAGTAACTCCTCCTAAACCAAAAGCGTTACGACGATATTCTTCGGCATAATAGCGAATTTGAGACTGAAAAAATTTAGAAACACCTCGGGCTGAAATTGCTTTGAGAAACATCTTTTCTGAGATGTTTGTGTATTTAACTGGACGCTTCAGCACCTTAGAATAAATAGCAGCAATTTCTTGTGGAGAAAGAAGCTGAGAACCTGTTGGTCGATAAGTTTTGCCAATGTGAGGAGCCGGATTGGTTAAAGCTCCGACAATGACCCTGGCAATATCTTCGTTAGAAGGCGGTGGATTGAGTCCCTCTCCCAAGGGAAGTGGCATTATACCTAGTTGGGCAATTGGCTCTAAGACCATCATATAATTATCAGCAAACCACCCTGGATTAACAATTACTGAATCTACATCTGGCATCCAGGATAAGATCCGATCTGTTAGCCAAGTTTCACGAGTAGCAAAAGCAGGGTGTTGGGGATGAGAAAGCCACTGGCTCATCCCTACTACTACTTCGAGTTTGGCATCTTGTGCGGCGACAGCAAAAGCCATGCTGTGAAATAACATATTGGGAGCTGGTGGAGCGCAGAAATAAGCACGTTGGACTCCTATTAGCGATCGATTGAGATCGGCAATATTTGCCATATCTCCCATAAATAACTCCGCTCCAGCTTGCTCTAGCACCATTGCACGAGCGTTACGACGACGCACAAAAGCACGAACGGGATATTCTGCTTCTAAAAGCTGCATGGCTGTGGCAAAACCTGTTTTTCCCGCAGCAGTTGTTACTAGAATTTTGGGCTTTAACATTATCAAACTCCTAAATATAAGCTAGTAAGGAATTTCCAAAAAAAGGGTTAATTTAATGGAAGAAGATCGAATAACATTCCCTTTTCACCGATTACCTTTTTTGTGAGAATATGAGTTTCTAAACCTGGAAAAATTTCTTTAAGACGGCTTTTCAACATTGGTTTCATCATTATTTTTGCCATTATCCAACCGAAAACACCAAATTTAGGCTCGAATTCCATACGAATACTGACTCGACTGCGGCGATCGTCGATAGAAGAGACATCAAGATGAATAAACCCTTGTTTTAATGGCAAAGAAAATTCTTCCATCGTTACGCTGTATCCTTTTCCTGGCTCATAAGGAACAATGGTTTCTTTAATACTATTACCATCATAAAAATTACAAACTCGACGTGCGCCCATTCCTGTTTCAATTCCATTGATAATTGATGATTCTTTGATGTAGGGATGGAAGACAGATACATTCCCAAAATCATCGAGAACTTGCCAAACTTTTGACGCAGGAACTTTTATTTCTTTAGTAATACTTAGAAGGTGCATTATTTATCTCCAAAGATTTGAGAATAATTATTCTGATTTAAATAAAAAAAAATTAGCCTAGTGCAGCCAACGCTACTCGAATATAGCTTTCAATTGTTTCAAGATTAATTTGCGATCGCCCACAGACTGATAAACCCAATGCTACTTTAGTGAGATATTGCGAACCAGTTTAGTCAGAGGTTGAAAATAAATCAGAATGATTATTCTGATAGTAGCAATAAGTTCAGAAATTGTCAAAGCTCTTTTCTCACTCTGGTAAAACTATTACTAGACAAAAATCCTGGGAGTTTTTTTGGTATTTGTCGCTTACAAAACCTAACAACTCATTTCGATATCTTATTTAAATTCCTTACCTCAATTAGTATTAGTCCCAGATCGCGAATTTTGATAAGTAAGCCAAAAAGCTCGGCTTGGTCAACTACTGAACCTTTGAGAATAGTTTCGTTTCGTTGGGGATGGGTTTGAATCTTCATCCCGTCGAACCAATCTTCCCAATCTTGGGGTAAATGACCTTTAATAGTAATTTCGTAAGTTTGAGGACTTAATTCGGGAAAAGACACGATCGCAAAAGTTTGAGTTATTTACAAATCAGAACAATTATTCCGATTTAAGTCAAAAAAAATTAGGTTAGTGTCGCCAGAACCACTCTAACGTAGCCTTCAATAGTTTCAGGATTAACTCGCGATCGCGCATAGACGCATAAACCCAACGATACCCCAGTGAGATATTTGGCATAATCATCTACGTCGATGTCGGACTTAATTTCGTTCTGGCTTCGAGCATTAGTCAAAGCTTTATGAAATGCTTTAGTCAGACGTTGTAGATAGTTATTTATCTTTTCTGAAACCTGCTCGTCTTGTGATGCTAGTTCTGTTGCTGTATTACACATAAAACAGCCGAATTTGCCTCGCTCTGTTTTGGAAATCTCAATTAAAGTCCGGAAATAACCTTGAATTTGCTCCAAAGAAGCTTTCGGAGTCTCTAAATCTGCTAGCAGTTGAGAAACAAAGGTATCTCGGTAGCGATCTAGCGCGGCTAAAAACAAGCTATGCTTGTTGCCAAAGGTCGCATATAACCCATAGCGACTTACTCCTACTTGCTGCACTAGTTCGTCAACAGAAGTATCAAAATAGCCTTTACGCCAAAACACCCCCATTGCTTTCTCTAGCGCTACTTCTGGTTCAAATTCTTTATTGCGAGGCATACGGGATCTAGTTTGCCAATAAATCAGAATAATTATTCTGATAATAACAATAGCTTCAGAAAGTGTCAAACCGAAATCAACAGTGCTAATAACTGATAACTGATAACTGATAACTGATAACTGGTTTAACCCATACTTGCAACCAAACTTTCGGCTAGTCCTTTCAAGCTTCTACAGAGAGATACTAAAAACACGAAAGCATAAAAAAACGCATAAAGTATGGATTTTCCCTTTATTACCGCAACTACTGCAAGTATCTTGGCCTTTTTACAAGTATTTCTCGGTTTATTAGTCGGTTTTAAGCGATTAAAACATAAAGTCGGCATTGGCGATGGTGGAAATGAAGTTCTAGCTCGTCAAATCCGCGTACATGGAAATTTGATTGAAAACGCGCCTATTTTCCTTATTTTACTCTTATTACTAGAATTAGCTAACACCAACAAACTTATCGTTGTCATTATTGGCGCTGTTTTTGTTTTAGGTCGAATTTCTCACGCTTATGCTCTCAGTCAAACTACTAATCCCTTAACACCTTTGCGGGCTGTAGGAGGTCTTGGTAACAATCTTGCCATTATTGTTACGGCAGCAATGATTTTTCATCATATCTTTTCAGGAACTTATCTGAATGTCCTTCCATAAATCAATCCCCCAAACTTACGAAATTAGCGTAAAAGGTCACTTACCCGAAGACTGGGAGGATTGGTTTGAGGGGATGAAGATTCAAACTCATCCCCAACGAAGCGAATCTATTCTCAAAGGTTCAGTAGTTGACCAATGCGACTATTTCTTAATGACTGCGGCAATTCGTTACGGTGCAAATGTTTTGCAAAATATAAATAGATTAGATACTATATTTTGCTGACTCGATTTTTTAGATAAGCAATCTCAGAATCATTTAAAAAACGATACTGACCGCTAGGCAAATTTGGACCGTGATTAAAGGGTTGTAGTTTAATTTTGCCAATGGCGGTGCGATGTAGTTTGAGTACCTCAAAGCCAAAATGTTTGGCGATGCGGCGTATTTGACGGTTTCTGCCCTCTGTCATCACGATTTCTAACAAAGTTCGATACTTTTTTTTCTTGACAATTTTCACTTGAGCTGGTAAGGTTTTTTTGTCTAAAATAATCACGCCGCTGCGCCACATTTGTAGAATTTGTTGGGAGGGACAGCCTTTAATCCAAACTTGATAAGTTTTAGAGAGGTGATAGCGAGGGTGAGTCAGGTTAACTGTCAGTTCGCCATCATTAGTAAGTAATAATGCACCTGTAGAGTCTGCATCTAGTCTTCCCACGG
>JASJDA010000180.1 GCA_030065755.1 Prochloraceae cyanobacterium
CAACTGCTTCGTCGATCTCCTCTTGGGGAGCCCGCATCAAACCTCGCACGATTACTGTCGGCTCAGCGCCAAGGCGGAGGGAACTCATAGCTACGTCAATAGCCACAGAACCGCCACCAATAACGGCAATTTTGTTAGGTACAGAAGTTCGCTGACCCAGCTTGATCTCTCGCAGGAACTTTAAAGCTGACTCAATCTGAGAACAATTGGGGCCCATAGTTCGGCCAATGGTACGCCCAGTTGCTAACAAGACGGCATCAAATTCGCCCCGCAAAGCTGCTAGAGGCATTTGTTCGCCAATGCGCGTGTTGAGAGCTGTTTCCACGCCCATTTGTTCGACGAAGGAAAATTCTTGCCGTACGTTCTCGTAGGGCAGTCGGTGCTCTGGGATGCCTACAGCTAACATACCGCCAATGCGCGCATTAGCCTCGTAAATTTTAACCTGATAGCCAGTTTTAGCCAAATAGAAAGCAGCTGAGATTCCCGCTGGACCGCCGCCGACAATTGCCACCCGCTTCTTCTTGTCTGGCAGCCGCTCGTCTCGGTATTCAGTCGTGTGAATTGCTGCTGAGGCAATGTATCTCTTTAATTGCCGGATCGCTACTGATACCCCCGAAATGTCTCCTTGACGACAGCGGCTTTCGCAGGGTGCCGGACAAACCTTGCCACAGATAAAGGACAGTGGATTGTCCTGTTTCATCAAAGTATAAGCATCCTCGAAGCGATCGGTCTTGAGCAGTTCGATATAGCCAGGGACGTTCATGTTGCTGGGGCAGGTATTAGTGCAAGGGGCATTTCCACGGAACAGACCCCGACAGACACTAAAATGACAGTGCTTGGCGACGGCATGTTCGACAAAATCATCGCCAAATTGATTCATTAAATCGTCCACGATTACATTGAGCCGGTGTTCGGCTACAGTAAGGTTATCTTCAACAGCAGCTAGCTCCCGCAGACGCTCTAACCCTTCCATGTTAGTTCGTCCGTTAGCTATATCTTCGATTGTTCGGTTCACGGAACGGACGTGGTCGGTGTCGAGCCTCAATTCTCGGACGATAAATCGGGTAAGAAATCGGATAAAATCCACTGGACAAAAGCGCTCGCCAAAGAAAGACACTATATAAGCGGCTGTACCTTCACCCACGTGCTCTCTCACCTCCTCGTTAAGCCGCTCTCCTTTAACAATTGTTCCCAGGGGTCCGCCAACCTGCATGACTATAGGGCGGGGATACTGCCGCATCATGCCGCCGCCGTGTTCTTCGAGGAGTTCTTTAAAAGTAATTGACTCATCAACCCTCACTCGTCCTGGTCGATTAATAGCTCCCAACAACTGCAGTTCAACCATTAGTTGATTCCTCCAATTTCCAAGAGCTGCGTAAAAGTTCGGCGTCGATTTCGTTTCGATGCAAATTATACATATAATATTGGGGTAGCGCCCGCATGCATTGTTCGTATCCGAGGATGCTAAAAGGACAGATGCGAACGCAAAGTCCGCATTCGTATTGGATTGCCATATACTCCCAGCAGCGCGTGTGATTGGTTTGTCGCTTGAGCGTACCGCGAAAGCGCTTTTCATCCTTGGGAATAGCATCTGCTGGGCAAACCTTTTGACAACTGCGACAGCGGGCGCAGAATTCCTCAATATTGTAATCTCGCGGTTCGTCGAGAGGTAACTCGGCGTCGAGCGTAATGCAGACAAATCTGGGACGGGTTCCCACTTCAGGGGTAATGCAAATACCTTGGGTGGAATAATTTCCCATGCCAGCGTTAATGGCGTGTGGTACGTACTTGATACCTCCGTCTGCAGAAGTTCGGGCGAGGCATCGGTACCCTTTAGAGCGAATGAAGTCGGCAACTTTGTGAACGTTATGACCCCCGTCACGATATGAAGTAAAAGCAGCAAAAGAAGGTCCTGGAATTTTCAAGACGTTCGACAACGGCATTTCATGGCCGAGGACGATCAGGGTGTCGTAGGCCAGCTCGTCGTCAACTTTAGCCGCCGTGTGGCGTCGATCGAGCTTAGTCACACCCATACAGGGAAAGTCAAGAGTTTTGGCATATTCGCGGATTTCTTCTTTCAGCTTGTGAAGATCCGGTTCTTTTTCAGCCGCTACTGGCGGGATGCGTTTTCCTTGTCCCTCTTCCCACATTCGTTCGTTGTCGGCCTGAATTTGGCTAATAAATACGTCAGCCTGACCGAAAGCTTCTTTGAAGACTGGGGTGAAAAAGAGGATAGCATATTCGGAGTAGTCCCAAACTGGCGGGTGCTCGAAGGTTGGATAGATTTCAGTGGCGAGGTCGAATTCTTCGATGTCAACGAAATTCACGTAGGGATTATTGTCGGTAATTTGCTTGCCCGCATTAGGACGAGTCAGATAATAAATTTTATATTTTCCTTTTGTATCCCATCGATAAATGCTCGTTTCGTCGGCCTCAGAGAGCATTTTTTGCTTGTGTTCGAGCCATTCCGCTACATTTGTGTAGTAGTCTGTTCTTGTTTGCAGCTCTAGCATTGCGCCGGTAACTTTCTTTTTGACCGTCTCTTTAAGCTTTCTGAGGTGTGGCAGCGCTCGCTCCTCTAGGAGCTGCTCAACCTGCGTTTCTAATTCTCGAATGGCCTTGGGCTTCCGAGGTAGCCTGGGCTTGGGAGGAGCTGGCATCTTTGGCAGATGTGCCTTTTCCGCACTGAGGAGTTCCTCAATGTGTTGCTTGAACTTTTGTTGAATGTCTCTAAGAGGAATTACGCCACTTAGCCTCTGTTCGGAGTTGTTGCTTTCTGACATCTTTTTTCTTCCAAGTTAGTGACAATTTTCTTAATTATCTTGCTGGCTTTAATTTGTGTTAATATTTTTCTGCAGAAATTAACCAAAATTCCAAATAATTTTTCATTGGCTCCAAAATATCTTGATTTTGGAATTTGCCAGATTCTCTGGTGATATTTCTCTAGCTCTTCATCAGAAGTTGAAGCCTTGCGAGCGTGGTGATGGTGATGGTGGTGGTGTCCGCGAGTGCGATCGCCTTTAAGTGCCGCTAGCCGAAACTTACACATTTCGCAATTCATTTGCACTTGACCTAACTGGGTTTCTATTTCTCGTTCTCGCAAAAGCTGCAACAATTGAGGTTGGATGCCCATTTCTGGCAGGCATGACAGAGAAATTTTTCGCTCTTGCTTTTGCTGTTGGACAGTAATAGCAAAAATCTTTTTCACCAAAACCCCAGTAAACAAAAAATAGGGCAAAACAATAATTCTTTGGGGTTGATAGAAACGAGCGCGGCGAAATCCTTCTTCCAAGCGTGGATGAGTAATGCCGATAAAGCAAGTTTCCACGGTTTTATAGCCGCTTCCCTCCCAGAGAAGGCGTGCCATTTTATAGACATCTCCGTTAGCATCGGCATCGCTCGAACCGCGACCGACAAACAGCAAGACAGTTTCTGAACGGGGTATATTATTGGGGTTGTGTTCTGGTTTGTCTAATTGCGCCAAACGTTCTCGCCACAATTCTAAAATACTCGGAGTAATCCCAAAGTGTCGTCCGTAGTAAAATTTCAACTGGGGATGGCGCTGCCTTGCCCGATCTAATTCATTAGTGACATCAAATTTATTGTGTCGCGCCGCAAACAAAAGAATTGGCAAAACTGAGATTTCGCTGTATCCTCGAGCAACGCAATAGTCAATCCCCTCTTGAATGCTGGGATTGGTTAGTTCCAAAAAACAAGGTACGACAGGTCGTGAGGTATCCAAAGCTTGATAAGCTTTGGAAAAATTCAAGAAATCCTCTCGTCCTTGGAGATCTCTGGTGCCATGACCGATGGTTAACAAGGGTCGTTTTAAGGGTAAGGGCGGCAACTGCAGTGAATCAGTAGTAAAATTGTTGGGACTAACAGTGAACATTAAATTAAAAAACTCCTTCAAATCCGATCGATCTTGGCAAGCTCAGTCGAAATTTTTCGCCCCCAAGTTAGCTGAGGATGTTTGAACACAGAAATGCTGTACCTACAGCACTAATGGTCAAGCCAGCAAAGCGCTCCACGTAATTCGGCGATATCCTAAAATAACGTTGTTATCCAGCTTTTTAGTCGAAGCTGGTAAATTTTTGTCAAGCTGAATTTTAGCGATGCTGAGTGGCAAAGGCGCTGTTGAGCTCTTAAAAGTTGAAACGACGGAGCCAGAAGAATTTCAAAGCATTGTTTCCCAACAACTTTCCGAGAAATTATTGGCTCAATTTCACCGGCGTTTGTTACCCAAAATCCCCCGCTTTTGAACAACGCCAACAGAGTATAATTCCAGCTCCTCTTCAAAGTTTTCTAATAAATTGAGTAACTAAAAATTTGTGATAAATATTCAGTGTCAATTCTTCCAAAAATAATTCATCTGCTAGCCCTTTTTTTTTAGGGTAAAGCTTTTCAGATAAATTCACGGCAACCTTCCTCCAATAATCAAAGTAAAGATCAACCAATCAACAATAGCGGTCTTGATTGAGAGTAATACTGCTCGATCCCTACCACTTCAATATACAACTCCACGCAATTATGCGATATCCTAAAATAATGTTGTTATCCAGTTTTTTAGTCGAAGCTGGTAAATTTTTGTCAAGCTGAATTTAAGCGATGCTGAGTGGCAAAGGAGCTATTGAACTCTTAAAAATCGAAACGACCGAGCCAAAAGAATTTCAAAGCATTATTTCCCAGCAACTCTCTCCCCTCGAGCGAGTCGAGCCGATGGGAAAACAATTTCATGCTGATTACAAGGCTTACGCAGTTGAGCAACTACTTTTTACTCGTACCAAGTTCAAACATGGAATCTCGGTTCTGCCATCTCCTGGGAAAAGCTTGCTTTTTCTAGAACTCCCTTTAAGCGGTCAACTGGAGCTTAACTATCGGGGAAGAGATATTTCCTTCTCCCACAACTCTACTTATTTAATAGCTAGCTACGAACCTATCCTTTATCGATATCGGGAAAATGCTAACCATATAACAGTAGGAATCGACTTGCATTTGCTCAATGCTTATGCTCAAAAACTCGTTAATAGTCAACAAGAGCAAGAATTAACATTGCACCCCCAACTATTATGGAGAAGTCCCGAAGCTGCAAGTTTCCGAGGCTATCTAGAATTTATCACTCGGGATTTAGTGCGAGGAGGAAACTTATTTAACTCCCCATTAGTCGCTACAGAAGTACAAAATACTATTTTCTCAATGCTCCTGTCTGCGTCGGACAACAACTACTTTCCCCTAGAAACCCAGTTAGAAGAGGCTTGTCTGCCAGCTTACGTTAGGCAAGCAAGGGAGTATATTGAGGCTAATCTCGAGCATCCAGTTTCTCTAGCTGACATTACGGCCGCTGCTGGAGTCCACGTTACTACTTTACTAAAAGGTTTTAAGCAGCATTACGAAATTAGCCCGATGGCCTATTTCAAACAGAAACGACTAGAAGCAGCCCGCAGAACACTTTTGGCTGCCGAGCCCTTCACCATCTCCGTCGCCCAAGTTGCGAATCAATGGGGATTCTTTCACCTCAGTAGATTTGCCAGAGATTACCGCCAACTCTTTGGCGAACTGCCCTCAGAAACGTTAAAGCGTTGAAATTATCCAGATTTGACTCAAATTTTGGCTCAATAGCCAATTACCACACCAGATGCGGACTTAGTAGCATGTCTCGAGCGGAAATAGTTAATTAGTTACTGTTTACTAAAATAGTGAGTGCTTTCTATCTCTCGATCGCCTAAGAAAAATACGCCTGTCTCTTCAACTCACTCCAGGGCACGGGCTTAACTATAACTTCACTTACTTTCTCTTTGAGACGATCTTGTATAACCTCTGGTAGAGATCGAGCGACTTTCCGCTACGACATCTCCATCAAAGTCTAGAGACTCTATGAGGGGGATACAGGGAGATTGTTGATTAGACAGGTTGAAACATATAGTAACGACATTTACCCTTAGCTTTTGCTTGATACATAGCAGTATCTGCATTCCTGAGTAGGTCTTCTGAAGTCTCATATCCATGAGAACTCATTGTAATTCCCACACTACCACTAGGAAACAATTGGTGCTCCTCAATAACTAAGGGGAGAGTTAATTTTTCTAGGATCCGAGCGGCTATTCTAATTGCATCCTTGTGACTTTAACCATAAAATGACCTTTTTGGACACTTTATGCTTCAAACAAAAAGAGGACATTTTATGCTTATAATACGGCCGTCGAGTTTAAGATAATGGCGAGCGAAATTAGTAGCGACTCTCGGCGCAGGCCGAGAGTCGCTCTTTTTCAGACTAAACGGTTTAGTATCACAGGGGGGGGGTGGCTATACGCTGCGCGCATAGCCACTATTATTGGGGTAGTAAGACTTTGGCGTTGGTGAGGTTTTTTAATTCTTCGTATCCCAAAAAGCTAATTGTTTATCTTCATTACTACCCTACAGGATCTCGCTTAGGCTTGCGTTGTCCAACTCTTCGAGTTCGCTTCTTCTCTTTAGATGGTTCAATGGGGGTTGGCTCAGGTTCAGAACTTTGAGTCTGAGGCGTTTCTACTCTTGCTTGGCTCTTTTTGCTCCGAGATCGTTTCAAGTCAGCTGGTTTTTCTGTATTCAAATCTTCTTTAACAGCAGCCTCCTTTTTATCTCGAGCTTTGGTAGAATGTTTTCGCCGCAAGGATTTTGAGGAATCTGAGGTAGTTGAAGCCTCAATGGCAACGGGCTCTATCCCAGGTGCAATTACACTGCTACTTTTTTCTTGTGAGGTGGGAATTTGTGAGCTATCCATACCACCCTGGAGTAAACGCCATAAAGGTTCACGGCGGCTCTCAGCATAGCTGACTTGTTGTTCCCCCTCTGTGGCATCTATTGCCATACGCTCGCACTGGGCAAGGGTGAGCGCGTGGTCTTGAAGGTACTCTAGAGTAAGCACCTTGCTTTTATCGTACAGTGCCGCAGCTAAAGCTCGAATTAGCCAGTCTTTCAGTACGCCCACACAGCCTATCGACCGCTCGTAAAAGTAAACCCAATGCTGCATTAATGCTTCTATTTCTACTGACAAAGGTACTTGCTTGAGTAATGCCAATAAAACGCCCTGAAAATTTTGTTGGTCTGCTTCATCCTGAAACTTGTAACGAGGAAAGTGAAGGTCGAGACCACGCCGCGACGCCTGACCGCTTAAATTGCGAAAACTAAGCAGCTCGTAAGTGCCAATTAGAATATGAAGGACTCCCGTCACGTTGGTCATCGACGCGGGTCCAGTCGAGCTGGTCGATAAGCTTGCCAGCAGAAGAGCCATTGCCGAGCTTCATCAAATGTTGAGCCTCGTCGAGGATGACCGCTTGTACTCCCCGTCGCGAGAGTGCCTCTTCTAGAGCGTGACGCAGTTCTGGAGAATCGTTAAACTGCGCCGCTTTAGTTCTTGAGCGTCCTGCTTGCTCCGTCCTTACGCCGAGGAGACCTCGGCGCGGGCGGTGCGCTTTTTTCTCCCAAGTCTGTTCGCTGTCAATATTCACGAGTACTCGTCGTTCGTAAAAAGGTTCGACTATTAGCTTGAGTGCTGTGCGATAATAGTCAGCACGATTAAAAGCACCACCGTCAGGAGGGCGCGTTTCGAGCAGCAGTAACGGTAAAGGAAACAGATTATCTTGAGAAGCAGCAATTGACTTGGTAGTATTCCCCTTTGCCGAGATCTTGTTGAGCCGTCGCGTAACTTGCTGAATCATCGTTGTTTTACCCACACCAGAAGGCCCGTACACTAAAACGTGAGCGAATCCGGCGGGTTCGCGTATTGCGCGCATCAACTCTCTATCGACTTTGGCAAGCACGCATGGGAGACACGGCATACTCCTTGAAACGGTCGAGTTTTTTGCGGTCTCTTTGGGTTAAGTTTAATTTCTCTGTACTGAGGTTTTTCATTAGCAATACTCCCCGAATACAGGTAGATTCGACAGATTAATTGGCTCAATTTTTAGCTCGGTTTCTTGAACACTCGAAAAAGTCGGTTTCTGAGATGGGACTAATTTTTGCTGAGATGGAACATCGGGGATAAGCGTCTCCATTTCAGTTACTAGTAGCGCATTCTGCACTTGTTTCCCTTCTAGATCCTTTAATCTCTGAAGCAGCAAAGTTTCATGTTCTTGTACGTTAGCAATAAACTCGGCCAGCCGTTTTGCGGAAACCGAAGGTAAGATGCCAGTTAATTTTCTGGCACGCCTAATTTCAGTCGAAGCTAAGAGCAGCTCTTTTTCAGAATGCCCTGAAAAGATGCTGTAATACTGAGAAATACATTTGACCCAGCGCCCCTTCACGTAGGCATAGGCCACCCCGACATCCATTGGGTCGTAGCGAACGGGAACTTTAGTTCCCTCCACTTCGGGGTCACGAAAGGCCTCGCTCCAGTAGTAGAGGTAGTGGAGTTTAATCCCAGACCCCGCCCTAATCTTAGCAACTCCCGAACGAGTAGTCGGGCGCGTTGCCATCAAAAACTCCTCATTGTAGGGAATTTGTCGTGATAACCTCTCTCCTCCTTTACTCATTCCCTGAAGGTAAATTTGGTGAGGCGTTGTTCCCAATGCTTCGTGTTCGCTTTGGTCGTAAATCTGATAAGCCCATTTCTTTAAGAAGACATACAAATCTCCTAACGTCCACACAGCAAGCCGTTTTGGATCTACTTCTAATGTTCGATGACGAACTTGTTTCGTTGCTTGGGTATTGCCGAGTAAGTTATAGATAAACTCGGTATTCGTAGTCCCGAACAGTCGTTCTATTACCGAACCGAAGCGTGGTTTAGCACCAGGACGAGTTTTCTTGACGCAGCAGTATCGCGCCAGTAGGGTATCAAAATAAATGCTATGGAATTCTTTGCCTCCATCTACTACCACTGTTTGCGGTAAGCGACCGCAGCGCGCCACGCAGATCCGCAGCGCCATCATACAGGAGCGATAGCTAGGAGGGTCGAAGGTTAAATAAACAGCAAGAATTCGTCGAGAATAAGCATCCATTAGTAATGTGGCCCAAGGTCTCCCTAATAACTGTCCCGTCGCCATGGAACGAAGTTCGATGTCGAGTCGAGTGTGGTCGATATGAGCGATTGCTAGAGGACGATCTCCATGCCTTGGAGTACTTCGGGATAGCTCCCAAACCCAAGGTTGAAGAGGATAAGCTGCTTTAGCACCAATACGTTTTTTTATTGATTCGTAGCCCCGACGCTTTTTGAGCCGCTTATAAAAAGTGCTGCTCGATAGATGTGGAATTCCTTTTTGAGAACAGGCACGTTGATAAGCGCGATAAACTGAAAATGCTGGAGCTTGCCTTGGAGTTTCGTAATATTCGCTGATGTATTTATCGAGTAATTCTCTTGAATCTAATGGTGCTTTAGGTGTTCGGTTGCCACGCGCTCCAGTACGCGGTAGTAACCCTACGTAGCCACAGCCATATTTGGCTTCCGCTTCGCGAAATCTTTTGACCCATCGGCGCAAGGTACGGGGTACGATATCACTGGTTAGATCTGTTTGACCCTGAAAATATGCTTGGACTAATTGAAAACGATGGTTAGCGAAAGCTAATGCCTCTGGACTGGCGGCTGCCAAAAACTTGCATACCTCCTCATTAGCAGATGGTGGAGTGGATGCTGCTACAAGACTAATCGAACCCCTATCGAGTAACTCAACAAAAAATCGATTTGGCAACTGCATCGGTTGCCCTGCTTCGGGAAGCAACGTTACGATGGTATCGCCGAAATTAACTAACGTCCAACTTCGTCCGTCCCAAAGCAGTTTGCTGTTAACTTGTAGAGACGTATCACGATCTGTAGTTCCTACTAAGTCGAGATCCAAAAGCGATCCTTTGTTGGCTATTTTTGCTGGTTCTATATTCAAATATTGATGAGCCTCTTTAATCTGCTGGTCAAGATAAAGCTGTACCTGCCATTGCCGAGCCTAATGGTACTGCATCGAGATCCGTGTAGAGCTGCTTTCGAGCTATTAGTGCATATACGTCGTCAGCACGCAGTTCGGGCACGCTTGTTAGTAGAGCCGCGAGGGTAATTCCTGGTTTGGCTTGCACTCGTTCTAGCAGTTGAGCGCAAATAGGCGCAGCAACGTTTGTCTCAAACTTAAAGTAGTCTTCTAAAAATATCAGATTTTGTATCAAGGTAGGATTTAATTCTGCCTCCGAGCGCACGCGATAAGAAAGTCCCATCGGCTCAGCATGAGCTTCCCCTGGCGGAGATTTCCATTCTCCGGTTTCAGAGCGTTGATAGCGAGATGGATATTTTTGGGCTAACTTCTGTAACTTCTTTTCAGTTTTCCATTCTTCCCACCCCGCCCCATCCGTTTTTAGCACAAAAAAATCGGGCGTGTGATAGTGAGTAATTTGGCGTCCCGTTTGGCTTTTGTACTGAATTTTGAATGGTTCTGGTTGGTCGTAAAATTCTAAAACTTCAGCATCATGCTCCATCAGGTAGATAGCCCACAGTTCTACTTTGTGACTTTCAAACTGAATGGTCTGCCCCATTTTTTGAGAAGGATAAACTCCACTAACATTTTTAGCCCTTCCCTGTACGCGGCGCGAGGGAGCCATGGAGCGAATATTCTCAATCGCAGCTACTGTAGACGCGCTCAGTTGCAGTCTTTGTCTCCACTCCAAAAACTCGTCAGCTTTCAATTCAACCTCCGTGCCGCGATGCCCACAGCCGCTCGTAAGAGTAAGCGAATCCTCAGTAATTCAGTATTTTGAACCATAATTTGTCCTTTTGTATTCGAGCGCCCGATTTTTCTGCCTCCAATAGCTAAAAAAACTCTTGGACATATTATTGTTCAAAATTAGAACTTGCGGACAAGTTATGATATAAATCTTAAAGTCTTCTTCCGCTGAAACAAGCGCAAATACGTTACCACTTGGACACTTTATGCTTCAAAATTTGGTCATTTTATGGTTAAAGTCACAATAATCCATCTCTGGCTGGTATTTTATTTTTACGGAGATCCCTTATATCCAATTGCCCCCCTAAAAGGGGTTTGTGCGCTCGCGCTGGCTTACTGATTAGGGTTTAATTGTCTTGAGAAATTTTCTTATTGCTGTTGGGTTAAATTTTCAGCTTTTAAAAGGTGTTGATCAGGTCTGGACTTTAGACTAAATCGCGATCGGGAACTGACCAATGCGATCGCGATTTGACCGATGCGATCGAGAGCTGACCAATGCGATCGCGATTTGACCGATGCGATCGAGAGCTGACCAATGCGATCGCGATTTGACCGATGCGATCGAGAGCTGACCAATGCGATCGCGATTTAACCAATTTGATCGGGAGCTGACCGATGCGATCGTGAACCTCACTTCTCTTTATAGACTAAACCGTTTAGTTGGACCGGAGGGTGCCGATACGCAAGCGCATCGGCATAGGGATAAATGCTTTTGACTGCACCTACGCTCAGCGCCTCGGAGCTTTGCGTGACCGTGACGGGACAAGATTTTTTTGATGGGTACAAACAGAAGTAAAAAAACAAGAGATAATGAAATAAAATTAGTAAATTATTTCTTCATCATCTTGACTAAAAATTACCAAAAAATACAACAATTTAGAAATAAAATATATCGACTATTAGGTCCAGCTAAAGACGCTACTTTTGAGTTAATGGATGCTGTATTATTAACTAGAAAAGCATATTCTTTTGCTGAATTATCCCTCTCACCAGTATTCCGGAGAAAGTGGTGTAGTTTGTATGAAGCACTCGATGATTGTCGTCTTAATCGTAAAAAATTAAGCCGACTTTATCTTCAAGAAATACCTAAAAATAAACGTATAATCTTAGCAGGGGATCACACACCTTGGCCGCGCACTGAAGCTGCCACTTTAAAAGATAGGACTTACGAACATGGAGCTAAAGTTATTTCAGGTAAACCAGTTACTCTCGGTCACGGTTATAGTACACTAGCTTACATACCTGAAGAGCAAGGAAGTTGGGCATTGCCATTACTTCATGAAAGAATTACTTCTTTTGAAACACCAATAACTAGAGCAGTTTTTCAATTAAAACAAGTTTCTAAACAATTAAAAGTGCGACCACTAACGCTTTGGGATAGCGAGTATGGTTGTGCTAAATTTCTTAATCTAACCGCAGGTATTAATGCCGATTTATTAATAAGAATACGTCCGAATCGCTGTGTTTTTGGCAAGCCCAAAAAAGAAGAAAAAAACCAAATGGGAAGACCCAAAATACACGGTCATAAAATGAAATTATCTGACTCGGCAACTTGGTCAGTTCCTGTTGATTCGATTGAAATTGATGACCCCATTTGGGGGACAGTAGAAATCCAAAGATGGAGTGAGTTTCATTTTACCGGTTCTGCCGAGCGACCGATGGAAATTATTTTAATTCAAAGAACAGGAAAAGGACTTTCAAAACGAGCGGCGAAACCAATGTGGTTAGCGTGGATTGGAGAAGAAAAGCTATCATTAAAAGAACTTTGGAAGTTATATTTAAGACGCTTTGCTATTGAGCATTGGAATCGATTCGCCAAACAAAGATTGCACTGGACCTTGCCTAAATTAGGAACGACAAAGAAAGGACAAAGATGGAGCGATTTAATGCCCATTTTAACTTGGCAATTATGGTTGGCTCGTGAGATTATAGAAGATAATCCTCTACCTTGGCAAAAACCTCAAAGTTGTGAGAAGTTGACCCCAGGAAGAATAGCACAGAGCTTTTCAGGAGTTTTAGCCACGATAGGTACTCCTGCCAAATCGCCAAAACCCCGTGGAAAGTCTCCAGGTTGGTTAGCAGGTAAAAAAAGGAATAAAAAACCCCGTTATCCAGTGGTTAAAAAGACAGTAACTCGAAAGAAAAAAGAGAAAAAAACGGAAAAAGAAGCCGATTAAAACAACTATTTAAACTATTACCATCTTTCTCAGCTTTTTTTGACAAGCTGAGTCAAATTCTTATGAGCGAGAATATTTAAACTGTCCCGTTTAGTACGGTTAGTAGTTAGTCTAAACTCCAGTCAGGTGAACCATCGTGTTTTCTTGTTTTCAGTAATTTGTTGTGAGTATAAAACAACAAAAACTCAGGTAGATAATAGCAGTAATTACAATTAACAGTAAAAGAATTCTTTGAGATAATGCTGTCATTGCCCAAAAATCTCTGTGCGCGAGATACTGACTTTTTGGGTAGGATAAAAACCGAGAAATTAAGTACTTATTCATATTTAATTTTAGTTTAGTAGGGCACTCTTCAGGTGTGGAGACGCTATTCGGTATAATCACTTACAGTTTCTACCAGAGATGCCTCTTGCCCCAACACAAGCAATTTCTTTTTCTAAATTTCTATCAACTCTTTTTAGATTGGGATCTTTACTTAAAATTAGAGAAGATTTTTGGGGGTGTTTTTTTGATAAATCTGTGGCGGCGAGTCCTACCAGTCCTATGACGGCAAAAGTTCCCATCACTATTCCCACTTGTATCTCGTTAATTACCCTCTGTTGTAAGTATTGAGGTAATTGCTCCATATAAGGAGAAAT
>JASJDA010000005.1 GCA_030065755.1 Prochloraceae cyanobacterium
TAGAACTACTGCGATATATGCCCATATAGTTAATTTGTGGGACAATAATCCTTTTTCTCGGCTACAAATGAGCATCTGAATAAAAGCGTTAGGGAACGATCGTCCCCAACTTGGCATCAAAAACTTTGACGCGCTCGTCAGAATACTTGACTTATTAGTCCAATTTACTACTAAATACCTAGAGATTGTGACCTCCATAATAAGTTTGAAATTTAAAGGTTTTCTGGGGAGTGTGGGTCGGGATAGCGGCGGTTTATAAGTTATCGGCTTCGCTTTCACGTTTTCGCCGCCGCCATCCCTAAACCTCGGCACGATGCCGCGAGGTTTTAAAGGTTATTCCCAACGACAGAGGTTATAGCCTCGCAGCATCGGCGAGGTTTCCCCACACTCTTATAAATTCAGCAGATCACAAAACAGGCGAGCGCCAATTTTTCGATTTCTGAAACTCTTACCTGGTAAGCATTTCGAGCTATCCTGCACTTTGTGACAGCAACGTTAGTTTTACCCCTAATAGTTACCAACAAAATCGGAAATATTCGCTGTGCGATCGAGGCTTACTTTAAGTAGTAACTGTTTAATTGTTTTGCAGCATTAACAAAATCCTAAAAGCTAACTATCTTGAACCGTAGGCAGCAACATTCGCTCTTCTATCCCATCCCAAGTTTCCTGTGAGACTCGAACTGCTGCTTCTTTGCAATCTATCATTAGCTTATTGGCATTGAAATAATTCTCAAGGCAAATAAATTCTTCTTCGGAGAAATCAATCATTTCTCTAGTGAGGTGAAAACCTTCTAGTATCGTTTTAATTATCTTGTTAACAAAATCTATATATTTTTCTGCTGGTTGATTTCTATCTGGAACTTGCTCAATGAGCTTTTCTAATTTATCAAGTAAGTCTTAGCCTCACAGGCCTGCGAATCGGTTGATATATGTAAAGGGAAATGCCTGGTTCTTCTGACGTCAAAGGATAATGAAGATAGGGACTGATGCAGGGGTATCGTCTCATGAATTCTGAACGCCGAGAAGCTTATCGTAATTTGATTGATGCGCTGCTGAACTGTAACGAAGGAGAAGAGAGGGAACTTTTACAAGCGCACCAAGAGCTGCTTGACTCCGACTTGATTCAGGAGATGGAACAGGTAGTACAGAAGTTGAAGGAGAAGGGAGACTCCAAAAGGGCTGATTTTTTGCAGAATTTGGCAGATTCACTGGTAAGCACATCTGTTTATCAGGAGATTATCGAGAAACTGTTAAATTGTGCCAGTGAAGATGAAGCATTGCAGATATTGGATGCTAATCGGGATTGGGTTGATGCGGGATTAACCCAGACAATGCTGGAAGTGGGGAAAGATTTGATAAACCAGGGCGATTTGGATAAGTGTAATTTTTTAATGAATATTGTAGAGCAGTTGATGGGGGTGGGTGGCGATACATCTGATGCCCAACTCAACTTTCTCTTACAGGTACTGCAAGCAACCGCAGAAAGTAAGAGCAATCCAAAAATTGTTTATTCCTTGCTGCAAAAAAATTTGGATAAGCTTGATGAAACTTTTATAGAAATATTCTGCAGGTGGGCGATCACCACTTTACTCGCCCTAGAATCAGAAAAAGTCTACAACGTAGCAAGAGTTATTTTTGAGTTCAGCAGACTGATAGAGCAGTTTCCTTTCGGTAACAGAAGCATTAATCTAGAGATTGCCATTAAGGGTTATCGAGTAGTTGCTGCATTCGTCACTTTAGATGCCTTTCCCTACGAGTGGGCAACAACGCAATATAACCTAGGTACTACATACGAGAACAGGAGCGAAGGGGATAAGGCAGAAAATATAGAAACCGCAATCACTTGCCTTCGAGAGTCCTTAAAAGTCTTTACCCCCGATGCTTTTCCCTATGAATGGGCAAGAGCCAAAAATAACCTGGGGAATGCTTACAGTGACAGGATCAGAGGGGAGAAGGCAGAGAATATAGAAACCGCGATTTCTTGTTTTCGAGAGTCCTTAAGAATTTATACTCCCAACCTTTTTCCCTATAACTGGGCAGGGACGCAAACTAACCTGGGGAATGCTTACAGAGAAAGAATCAAAGGCGAAAAAGCAGAAAATATAGAAACCGCAATCGCCTGTTTTCGAGAGTCCTTAAGAATTTATACTCTCAACCTTTTTCCCTATAACTGGGCAGGGACGCAAACTAACCTGGGGAATGCTTACAGAGAAAGAATCAAAGGCGAAAAAGCAGAAAATATAGAAACCGCAATCGCCTGTTTTCGAGAGTCCTTAAAAGTTTATACCTCCGACAGTTTTCCTGCACAATGGGCAATGAATCAATATGGTCTGGGGGATGCTTACGGCGAAAGAATCAAAGGCGAAAAAGCAGAAAATATAGAAACCGCAATCGCCTGTTTTCGAGAGTCCTTAAAAGTTTATACTCTAGAAGCTTTTCCCGAAGAATGGGCCAGGTCTCAATATAACCTGGGGAATGCTTACGGCGAAAGAATCAAAGGGGAGAAAGCAGAGAATATAGAAACCGCAATCGCCTGTTTTCGAGAGTCCTTAAAAGTTTATACTCTAGAAACTTTTCCCAGAGATTGGGCAAGTACGCAAAATAACTTGGGGAATGCTTACAGCCACAGAATCAAAGGAGAGACGGCGGATAATTTGGAAGCGGCGATCGACTGTTTTCGAGAGTCGTTAAAAGTTTGTACCCTCGACACTTTTCCCTATGAGTGGGCAAGTACGCAAAATAACTTGGGAAATGCTTACGGCCACAGAATCAAAGGAGAGACGGCGGATAATTTGGAAGCGGCGATCGACTGTTTTCGAAAATCGTTGAAAGTTTATACTCTAGAAACTTTTCCCAGAGAATGGGCAAATACGCAAAATAACTTGGGGAATGCTTACAAGGACAGAATCAAAGGAGAGAAGGCGGATAATTTAGAAGCCGCGATTTCCTGTTATCAAAAGTCCTTGAAAGTTTATACTCTAGAAACTTTTCCCTATGAGTGGGCAAGGACACAAAATAACCTGGGGAGTGCTTACAGCGACAGAATCAAAGGAGAAAAGGCAGATAATTTAGAAGCCGCGATTTCCTGTTATCAAAAGTCCTTGAAAGTTTATACTCTAGAAACTTTTCCCTACGAGTGGGCAAATACGCAAAATAATCTGGGGATTGCTTACAGGGACAGAATCAAAGGAGAGACGGCTGATAATTTAGAAGCGGCGATTTCCTGTTATCAAAAGTCCTTGAAAGTTCTTACCCCCGAAGCTTTTCCCAGAGATTGGGCAAGGACACAAAATAACCTGGGGATTGCTTACTGGGACAGAATCAAAGGAGAGAAGGCTGATAATTTAGAAGTGGCGATTTCCTGTTGTCAAAAGTCCTTGAAAGTTCTTACCCCCGAAGCTTTTCCCAGAGATTGGGCAGTGACGCAAAACGATCTGGGGATTGCTTACAGCGACAGAATCAAAGGAGAGAAGGCTGATAATTTAGAAGCGGCGATTTCCTGTTATCAAAAGTCCTTGAAAGTTTATACTCTAGAAACTTTTCCCTACGAGTGGGCAAATACGCAAAATAATTTGGGGAGTGCTTACAGTAGAAGAATCAAAGGAGAGACGGCTGATAATTTAGAAGCGGCGATTTCCTGTTATCAAAAGTCCTTGAAAGTTTATACCCCCGAAGCTTTTCCCAGAGAATGGGCAATGACGCAAAACAACTTGGGGATTGCTTACAGCGACAGAATCAAAGGAAAGAAGGCTGATAATTTAGAGGCGACGATTTCCTGTTATCAAAAGTCGTTGACAGTTTATACCCCCGAAGCTTTTCCCAGAGATTGGGCAATGATGCAAAATAACTTGGGGAATGCTTACAGCGAAAGGATCAAAGGAGAGACGGCTGATAATTTAGAAGCGGCGATTTCCTGTTATCAAAAGTCCTTGAAAGTTTATACTCTAGAAACTTTTCCCTACGACTGGGCAAATACGCAAAATAATTTGGGGAGAGCTTACAGTAAAAGAATCAAAGGAGAGACGGCTGATAATTTAGAAGCGGCGATTTCCTGTTATCAAAAGTCCTTGAAAGTTTATACCCCCGAAGCTTTTCCCAGAGAATGTCTACGAACTGGAGGTAATTTAGGCGATCTCGCGTTTCAACAAGAAAATTGGCAAGTTGCGATCGATGCTTACAAAAACGCCATTGAAGCGGTGGAAATTAGCCATAGTTGGGCTATGACACCCCAAAGTAAACAGGATGTCATGGAAGCAGCCATTAATGTTTACTACAGAATAGTCCAAGCATGTCTCAACACAAAACACACTCCTCGCGCTTTAGAATATGTGGAACGCAGTAAAACCCGCAACCTCGTTCAACTAATAACTACCCGCGATCTTAAACCTAGAGGCGATTTTTCTCCAGACATTCTTACAGAATTGGATCGCTTGCGTAATACAATTCGCACTGAACAAATATATTTAGCGAACCAAGAGAGAAAATACAATTACAATGCTTTATCAGAATTGGATCGGTCTTCTCCACCTTCTCCCCTCGATCGCACGCGCCTCAAGCAATTACAACAAGAATTAGATCAATTGATTGAGCGTGATATCTCGCCTATAGATCCTACCTTTAGTCTGACCCAAAAAGTCCAACCCCTCCCCTTGAGCGACATCAAATCCCTCATGGACGAATGCACCGCTATTGTCGAGTGGTATATCACTAGGGAGAAGATTTTGGCTTTCCTCGTTACTCCCCACCGTCGAGACCCTAAAGTTTGGCAATCCTCTACTGAAAATTTGATAATTTTATTCAATTGGGTGAAGGAATATCTCCGAACTTACGACACCAACCGACAGCAGTGGAGAACCGAGCTAGAAACTCGCTTGCCAAAATTAGCTGAGATTCTGCATCTAGACGAAATTATTTCCTCTGTACCTGTAGAGTGCGATCGCTTAATTCTCATCCCCCATCGCTTTCTACATTTACTACCCCTTCACGCGCTCCCTGGAGGAAGTCAAAAGTCAAAAGTCAAAAGTCAAAATTTCAATACTTCAGAGTATCTCCTCGATCTATTCCCTAGAGGCGTACAATATGCCCCAAGCTGTCAACTACTAAAACTTACTCAAAGTCAACAACGCCGCGACTTCCGAAACCTGTTTGCTATCCAAAATCCCACCGATGATCTGGTTTACACGGACTTGGAGGTTGAAGCGATCTGCTCGTACTTCCAGGATTCTAAACCGGAGGTTTTGGCGAGTCAAGATGCCAGCAAAGCTGCCCTCAAAGTTAATGAGAACTTCAAAACCGCACACTGCGTTCACTTCTCTTGCCACGGCTATTTCGATCCCGCCTCTCCTCTAGAATCTGCTCTGCGCTTAGCTGAATCGAAAAAAACAGAAAGTAATGAAGAAAAAAGTCTAAACGATGACGACCTCACCTTGGCCGAAATCTTTGAACTCTCTCTCCCGCAATGTCGTCTCGTTACACTTTCCGCTTGCGAAACTGGCATTCCAGATGTTAGCAGCATCAGCGATGAATATATGGGTTTACCCAGTGCCTTCCTAGTTGCAGGTAGTCCGGCGGTGGTTGCTAGCTTGTGGAAGGTAAACGACCTATCTACAGCGTTGTTGATGATTAAATTCTATGAAAATCTGCGTCATCAAATGTCCCTGGCAGTTGCTCTTAACCAATCTCAAATCTGGCTGCGGGATGCCACCAAGGTCGAATTACAGCAGTGGATTGAAAAGTTGTCTTTGAATTTTGTTCAAAAATATGTCGAAATTCAGCCTCAGTTTTATAAATTCAATCCTAGCGATAAACCCTTTAAGGAACCATTTCATTGGGCTGCGTTCTGTGCTATTGGTCAATAGGAGTACTGAATATGGAAGCTGAAAATAAATTGTTACTTGCTTTTCAACAACTGCTGAACATCCAACCTGAGTTGATTAAAGACTCAGAACGAACGGAACTAGAAGCATTAATTATCTCATTGCCAAATGATACCAAACAGCTAGCAGATGCGATCGCCCGTTGGTGTAATTCTCACTCTCAAATCAATCATGCCCTGATGGAGATAATGGCTAGCGAAGGCAGTAGGGGAATTGCAGGTACTTTCTCTACTCCCGAAATCCAACTTGAAGATGAAAAAAACCTGCGGTCAACCCTAATTAACGCCCTCCGCCAAAGTTCTCCCCCAGAAAAACCCAAACCCCCAACTCCCAAAAGCTGATGAGTGAGACCGCTTTTCAAATCAAAAATCCTAGTGTCACCCTGTACGCTTTCCATCTATGCCAAGACTTAACCCAAGAACCAGAACAGTTGCGGCCAGATGCCGAGCGATTGTGGCAAAACTGCGCCGCTCTGAGTGAACTTTTAGCTATTCCAGAGCTAAAATCTTTCCCCGAAAAATTACAATCTCAGCCAACCAAAATACCTATAACAAGCCGTTACATAAAACTATTGCCTGATAATGGTCGCTTAAAATACACGCCACTACTGCAAATAGAAGGCTATCCCTTAACAATTGAGGTCTATCCCTTACAGATTCATGACACCTACGCTCTTGACCTAACACTGTACTACCAGAATCTTACTGTCTCAGCTAGTCAATTTAGTCACCTCAATCCCCAAGGTTGTCTGCTAGCCAGCAAGATTCAAGCTTCTTTGGGACAAACATTAGTTCTCTATGCCGAACCAGTGGGTAGTCCCCAAGAGGATAGAAAGTTAGCAGATGCTTGTGTAGATGCCTTTTTGTCAAAAACCGACCAACAACAACCTTTTTTTAGCGCCTCTGGGCAGTTATTTGGTAGCCCGATTTTTGAATACGACAATGGTCAAGAAAAACCTAGAGAGCAATGTCATATTCTGGTGTGGTTAAACCGTCACCCAGAAACCCTAAAACTGGCGACATTGACTTACTTTTCGTTCCTGAATCTGCTGTGCTGTCGCAGTAAAATCCTCTTTGCTTATCACGAAGCACGTTGGTGCTATCGGCAAACTAGAGAATTTTATGCGGAACTCGAAGATGAAGTTGAACTATTCAAGAAATTGCTAAACCAACCAGAAGAAAGGCTAGAGCAACTCAAGCAAAAACTGACCCAGATACCTCCCAAGAGCTTTAAGTATGCTGGTTATCTGCGAGACATAGAAGACCACAAAACCGCGATCGCCACTAACACCAAAAACTACGAATACTGGCTTCAAAAAATCCGCTCATCTAGTCTCGAAATCGATGATTTAGAGTTTTTAGAAAACTTCCTCACTCAAAGCTGCCAGCGATTCCAAGCTCAGATTCAAGTAAACTTAAACTACCTTACTCCTGGTCAGCAACTATTTGAGCAGATGTTGGTTACTATACGAGGCCTTGTCGAAATTGAACAAGCACACAGCGATCGAAAAAGACTTGAAAATGAAAAAGAGATAGAAAAAAAACAAGCCGATCGCGATCGCCGTCTAGAAAGAACAGTTCAAGTAGTTGGTACTGGTCTAGCTGTGGGGGCAATTGCTGCTTCTAGCTCTCCTAATTCTCTTCGAGAGTCACCTCTTCTCCCTCCCTTTGCCACTTCAACTCTTCATCCTTTTTTCTTCTCTTTTCTAGTAAGCTTTAGTGCTGCCATAATAGCTGGTCTAATAGCTGGATTAGTAGGTGGCTTATTGAGTCAAAATAAATAGCTTTTATTGCTGGCGAGCGCTATAAAACCATTTTTTCTCTTAAAATTGAACTTCACACGATGCGCTACTTTAACAGCAAAATCGGAACCAAACTTATTTTTCTTTGGTTCTTTGCAATCATTATTCAATTTTTAACTAGCTCTTGGTCAGCAACAGTTAGGGTTACTAGTTAAATCTGCTAGATCCTCTTGCCAAATTGCTTGTTTTAGGGTCGGATTTAAGGAATACAAAAGTGTTTCAAAATGGTGCAAAAATGCACTAAAAATACTATTGAGGGAGCGATCTATTAAACTGCAAATTCCCTTCCCTATCTTTTTTTCGGGAGTGTCTAATTGATTTTGCATCCAAAAATCAACCATCTTAGAATACATCTGAGTTGTACTACAGCATTGCTCCCTAGCCTCGCTCCAGACCTTATCAAAATCAACTGCAGGTACTTTGACATTCTTCATTACTCGATCGTTTTCTGTGGGAGCAAATAACAACTGTCGAATAGCATTAGCTGTTATTTGATGGGCAGGAATACTTTCTATTACTTGGTTCCAATTTTCGATTAATTCTTCCATGCCAAAGTTTCTCATTACCTCTGCTTGAGCCGTGCAGGTTGGCAAAGTATCAAATCCAGCACTGAGCAAAGCAAAGACTACCCTAGCAGCATTAATTTCCCTATTAACCTGCCAGGACGATTTTCCAAAAACCTCTTCACTAAAACTGTTGAATGTTTTGTAATCGAGTCTTTTGTACAACCTATAGAATTTAATTTTCGAGCCGATTAATCCGCGACGAACAAAAGCAAATGTATCGCTTTGAAACTGATAAATCATATGACCGAAACTCTCTTCTAAGTCTCCAGAGTTACGATCTTCTAAGTCGAGTCCAAAGTCGATTAAATCTCTGAGATGGTTGGGTAAGTTTGACGCAGTTTCCTCGTCAATTCCATAGAGGAAATCAGATGGGTTTTTGAGATATACTTTCTTAGTTTTCTTAGTCATGATTTTTGTCCTATGTTTATATGGATTCGCGATCCTAAAAGGGATCGCTGCGAGAGTTCAACTAGCTAATAGCTCTCTGGTTAATTCGCGAACTACTTTAATTTCGCTTTTAAAGAAAAACTTATTTTCACCGTCGTCAAAGACTACAGGACAACCATCAGGACTATCAGCATTCCCTACTATTCCTTGCTTTCCTATGTATTTACCTAATGCGCGATCGTTTATAATCATCACGATATCTCCTACTTTTAATCCGTTCTGTGGTGTTGCTTCTAGCTTTTTATCTTCAGTACAAATTTCATCTATTCGGGTTTTTTCTTCTGGTGGAAGATAAGTATATGCCCAACGAAATATATCAAAATTGTGAGAGCAATAGGTTTTTAATTCCTCCAATTGTTTCTTAGTTTGACATTGCGACAAACGCCACCTATAATAAACAGCCATACATTCTTTTTCTGGGTCTTCTTCAATTACTTTTTTCTCCCAAAATTTGTATTTGCTAGGTAGTTCGATTTGCCGCAGGTTTTTAGCTCTCAATAAATCCGTTTTACCAGTTTCTAAGTCCCAAACTTTATAAAAATCTTTCGTAGCACCTTTTTCCAATACTTGGTAGCAACGATTGTTTTTAGAGCTAACGAGCGCATACTTTGGCAACGGAAAACTTAAAAATTCAGTTGTTGGTTTAGTTGATTCCGTTTGTCGTTTATGCTCTGGAAGCAAACAACAAAGTTCAAAAGCTTGTCCTGTTAAATACTCTTGTGGGCATTCTGACAAATCTTGTTTTAACTGAGGAGCGATCGGTTTTGAAAAGTCGATCGCTGTTAACCATCCAATAGTGTTATCGTCTAAATTTTTAACTTTCAGTTCGTATGTATAGGGGAGCCTTTGAGCTTTCCTTAAACTAGTGCTAACTCCTGGTAGCCACTGGGTTAATTTGTTCTCGATCTCTTCTAATCTTTGTTTGGAGTTGCTTCCTATATAAGTGGCTTGAGTTTTACCCCTGCTGACATTAAAATAATTGGAAATCGCTTCGTTACTGGTAGGCTGCCAACTAAAAAAATCGTTGGATTTATTTTCTTTGGTAGGACGATTTGTTAATTCCTCAACTTTATCTTCTTGAATCTGATTACCTGGAATTAATGACCATACCTGTTGCTTCAAATACTCTAGAGCCTCTCCCGACCAGCTAACCTTTTCTACCGTCGTCTTGAAAGTATCGAGTGCCTTTTCTACTAACCTCTGCTGACTTACAAGCTCTTTTTTCTCCTGTTTTGTACGTTCTAGAGCCGATTTTAAACTGACAATTGTTTTGTCTAGTTCGCTTAGTTTTTGATTAAATACAACTGACATTTTTTCTCCTTAAATAAACAAATTTGAAAAGCACTCATGAATTAACACGAGTGCTGTTTTTCAATGTTTAGTGTTCAGTCGTGGGTGGTAATTGTTTCTGGTTTTCAACTAATCTGGTAGAATAAATACGCTCGCTATTAGCGCTTATAAATTCGGCTAATTGTTTAACTCGTTTTTGTTCGTTATTGGTAGCAGAAAATTCGACAGCAAAATATGTCCCGTAATCGTTGACTCTCTTTGCCATTTTGGCGGTAACTATACATGTTCCTAGTTGAATTTTAGCAATTGTTAGCTTTCTTACTAACTCTAAAAAATTACCAATTGACTCCGTTTTGAATAAAATATGTGAGACAACATTCTCTCGATCGATAAAGAATATTTCTAACCAATCTTGGTATGGATAGTTAAACAAAGTATCAGGAAATTCTCGACAACTAAGTATTTCTAAATCTAATGAACTTCCGAGAATTTCTGATTCTCCAATCTTGAAAACTCCGCTTTTACAATCGGCTCTGTAGCTTCTTGGATGCCCAGGGAAAAAGATAAATCCATTGTTATCTTCTGGCAAATCAAATGCATTTATGTACATGGTTTTTGTCCTTTATTAATGTGTCGTTGTTGAGTGTTAAATGCTTAAATTTCCCTGCCACGTTTGACAGGAGAATATTTTTCTAGAAGAGTAAGTCTTCGTCGATTTCTGCTTCTGGCTGACAGTAACCGCCAATTTCATACTCGTGCAAGTAAGCTGATAAGGCTTCACGCACCGCTTCCTCTGTAGGGTTCAGAGTTTTGACATTGACGAAAATTACTTTCTTGGGGACTGCATACCCGCGATCGTCCGCTTCTAATTCCTTGGAATATAATTCAACGCGTATCTGGTATACTTTAGGAATAATGCTGGCTACATATAGCGCTTGTTTAGGCAAGCCAAACACGACGAGATCGTTTGCTAATCCTTCAAGAGCGCATATTCCCTCGCAGCGGTTGAAGAGTTCGTTCCCAACTGCTAAAATAGACTTAACTCTGTCTTCTACTCTTGACAGTCCTTGTACAATAGTAGGTGTCTGCTCAAATTGTTCTTGAGCGATACTTATAGTTTTCATTTTTGATTGTCTCTCTTTAAGAGAGGTGGTTAGCAAAGGCGATCGTCAACTTTGTCACGGTGGAGCGATCGTTTTTTGCTGTGTACTCTTTTATCTTACTTTGATATCAAAGTAAAGTCAAGCGGATTCCTTGAGTTGAGTAAGCAATCTTTGGACGAGTTTAGAATTGGATTCTTCTCCTTGTCGTTGAGTTTCGAGCCATTCTCTAAGTTCTTGTTTTGGTCTAAATCCCCATTGCGGATTATTCTTTCTGAATTTTTCGTGAGATTTTTTAATTATTTCTGGGTGGGCAGCATCCCATCTTTTCTGACTTGTCCTGTTCACTGTCTTTACTAAAATATCAAAGTACACTTTAAATATACCAAACCCTTGATATTGCTTAAATCAGCATAAGAGCCGTTGACAAAACCTCGATCGAACTCGATCGCAACAAAACCGAGATAATTTGTCATACAGGTTGTATATATGTTGTCATACAAAAGTGGGAATCTGATTTCGCGCTCGGAAGATTTCTAAAAAGCTTGTTATGTATAGGTTTGGGTTGTTACGAAATCAAACGTAAATTTCTGAGACGCGCCGCTACGCGGATCTCTTCGAGATCGCGTAGAGTTTTCCTGTCATGCCATCTTTTTCTACCTGCTCAATTTGCGACAGTCCAGAGTTTTTGGCTCTAGTCCTAGCGTCATAATGCTCTCTGTAGTACAGTTGTTTGTAAGCTTTATTCCAAAGCTTGCCATAAGGGATGCTATCGCGTTGAGCGACAGCGCGAATAATTTCATTGATTTTATCGCGCTCGGTAAGTGGGGAAGCTGGTTCAATAGAACGTGGGAGTTTTTCTAGTTCTTCTAGTGCTTGCTCCCTGTGCTGCTCGATAACTGCGATTCTGCGATCGTTTTGTGTAACCCTGCGATCGAGAGCTTTCATAGCTTGTGCTGACTCCATAACCGACTTGGCGAGGTTGTAACACAAATCTATGTGGGATAGCTTTTTTTGCTGCTGTTGGGAATCTTTTAGTTCCTTTTCAGCAGCGATAAAATATTTTCTAACTAACCTACCATTATCAGTTTGAGCAAGCATTCCGAATTCTTTTGCGCAGCCAGTTGTCAGCTCTATCTTTTCCCAATAATGGCTGAAACTCCCATTGGCTCTAGTCTCCCTGATTTGGTGGAGACGGTAATCTATTCCTTCCTCAAAGTTTTTAACCAACATCTCTTTGCCTTTATCTTTGCGGCTATACCCTACCCACTGCCAAAGGAGATCGAAATCGACGGGAAAATCTTCGTAAGATTCGATTAACTGTCTGGCTAATTCAATGCTAAAATTATCAATCATTATTGTTTTCACTAGATTGGATAAAGCCGATAAGCGTAGAGATGCTACAATCGGCTGAATTTTTAATACTTTAGTATTTATTGTAAATAATCAACAGATTTTCTGTATCGTACTGTTGTACTACTTGGGGTTTTTTGGATATAATATTCAAGTCAGAGGCAAAATGATAGTGTCTAGCTCTGTGGCTAGTTATTTTAACAAAGATTTGTTTTTTATTCGACTAGCCTAGTCGATTTTTTTTAATGAATGAACCGAAGAGTTTAAATGTGTTGTGTAGAAGGGCTATTGTGTTTTCTTAAAACCCTAAGATTTTAGCAATAACTGGTAATACTTTATCTCCCACCGCAAATGCTGCTGCTGTAGTCGGGAGATTATTCTTAAGAAATTCGATCGCATTCTTTAATTGGCTACCGAAGATGTAACAAATTTGAGAAAAAATTCGCGGGCAATAGTCGCGAATTAATACTTTTATTTTTAGTTGTTTCTAAATTAGTCAATAAGACATCAGTCTTAGTTTTCGATTACTGAATCGGTGCTCTAGGTGCAAGAACTCAACTCCTTGGATTAGTATTCTCAAACAGGAAATACCGTCAGATGATTGGCAGTGAACCGTCCTCATCTTAAGTAGCTACCGCCACTCGTTCGCGCTCGTCTTTTGAGATAACTTGTTCTGTAGGTTCGTACTCAATCTCAAGCTTCCATTGATTGAGTCGTCCAGTATCACGCCGCATTAAATCCTTAACGTGAAGTTTCCAAGTCCCCTCGATCAGTTCATCCATGAAAACTGACAGACTATCGTCCGAACTGTAGGTCTGTCGTAAATCCCGTTGTGAGCCACCAGTTTGGTTATGAAGCACAGCTACTTGACCGGAGGGAGCTTCCAGTTCCACTCGCAAATCGCCAATATAGGTGTGGATAATGTCTACAGTAACTGTAATTTTCTTAATTTTGCCCTGTTGACGAATCTCAAGAGGACTGGTGACTCCTAGGGGTTGATAATCAGGAATCAACAGATCCGCTGTCACTGTTTGGGTAATGAGGGGTGGTATTTGGCCTACTTCAAAGCGGATGATTTCTCCAGGAATCGTAATATTGGCAATTCTCAAACCAGAATCAGAACGATCCCATTCTGCTGATGACGGAATAGTTTGATCAGACAAGGCAACACCATTTACCTGACCGAAGAGATCCCCTGCATCCCCACGATTACGGTTATTTTCCAAATCTAAATGGCCATCTGCTTGTAGCAAAGCACATTCATAATGGCGTTCTGGGGTTCCTCCTTGGTATTCCATTGACCCCTTGGTATCACAATGGTAAACAGCTAAGCCGCTGTCAGGTAGATAAGCATCTAGTCCCAACTGGGTACGGTTTTCGATGAGGAAGTATTCATTAGGTTTATCGGTTTTAAAGCGCAAAATTGTTCCATAGTCATCATGTCGCGCTTCATAAACACCTGGGTTATTCAACGAAATTTCTTGCTCAGTCCAACCCACCAGATCTCTCAAATAGGCACAAACGGGAGCAGGAGTTCGACCGTTGTTGAGATGATTTCCAGATCCCATTAAACAATATTCACCGAAACCGGCACTGTACTCAAAATCGCCACCGAACTTACCATAATCGTAAAGATCAGGCCAACGACAAAGCAAATGCCCCGTCTCATGACAAAAAGTGCCGATGCTGAGGTCAACCCGTCGCCGTCCCAAACTAGTGATCGTATAAAAGTGAGTTCTCACATTGCCGTAGTACAGTTCGATAAAGGAGTTATGAGGCCAGAGGTTGTCAGATACTCCAAACACTCCATACACAGTACGACCAGCGTACATGAAGTTAACGGCATCGATAATGCCATCTCCATTAGAATCAAAATCAGCAAGATTAATACCAAATTGGCTAACAGCTTTGTCGAGTGCCTCTTTCACCAAAAGATTGTATTGGTAATATCTACGATCATGACTCAACTTAACTGGACCAACGACTACATTCGTGTAATCTAGTTTGCCACCAGACATCAAACGGAAATACTCGCGCACAGAACAAAAGATACCATTTTCTCGGTAGTTGTCGCCGTTGAGTAAGGCTTCTACCTCAGCTTTTGTGATATCTGTGGTCACATCAGCAAACTCAACTAACACCGTTAAGCCTTTGACGTTACCCTCACTCAATCGACGACCTGGTAGTAACGCTCTGTTACGTCCTAATGTTCTGAATGTATGGGGGTCTATCTCTGTTTCTGCTGGTCTTAGTTGCGCATAACGTTGTTCAAATTTGGCGTTTCTGACAGAACTTGATTCTTTTAAGTGGCGTCGAAGACCTGAAGGTGGTTCCTGAGACATTGGTACACCACTAGAGGCAAACATCCCTTCTAACAAGATGGCATAACAAAATTGTCCGAGGTCACTATCATAAACAACGGTATAACCCTCTTCCGTTTCGTGGCGTGCATAAAACTCGTCACCATTGACAACAAGTCGCACCAGATCACCTTTTTCTTGATCGAAAATCAGTGTTTCATTAAATATTGCACTCATGTCTCACCTCATTTCTTAGAAGTTTTGGATTGTATTTCCTCACAGCCTGAAAAGATTTATTATTACAATCCACAATCGATAGTCTTTTTTTTGGCTCTTTACTCTTCTTTTGTCTTTTCTAAATACACAAATCTTTTATTGCTTCGTCCCTTGCTCGGAGTCCGAGCTTCTTAACTTGGATTTTTCACAAATTTTACGAGCCAATATTATTCTTGATTATTTCAAGAATAATACAACCCAAAAACTCTCCCCCAGCAGTAAACTGCTGCTAAAAAAATCTCTCTGAACGACATATAGTTAACCTCTTCCTCAAAAAGCGATTTTTAAATCTAAAAAAGTCAAGCGATTTGGGATTTTAGATTTGGGATTTTGGATTAATGATTGTTAGATTGTAGGATTTTGGATTATCCTCGCGCCTATTGTACGAGGCTTGTATAAATCCAAAATAGAGGGTCAATTTTTTTTTGAATGTCAAATCTACTCGCTCTATATTGTTATTTTACCCAAATTACAGAAAATAACAAATAGATGTTTTACTTTTCTTCGTAATTAAAATAAATTAACTTTATCAAAAGCAATTACTCAAAAAAATATTACAAATTATCTAATTATTTCAAACTTTATTAAAGAATTGAAAAAAGACAAATCATCAGACCCCGAAGAGCCACCTAATTGTAGTATTTGGTCAAGGTAAACTTAACATCGGTAGAATTTCTGATGTTTTTATAGACAAGTCAAAGAAGCCCAATTGAACCAGGTTGGCGGAGAATAAATTTAATCTGGGGGCGCATATTGAGAGCCTCATTTCCTTGGATCACGTCCGAGTTCTTAAATAGAATTCCGTTGCTCGCTAGATTTTGAGCTAAAGTTTTGCCCATTTCAATTAGTTTGAGGTCTCCTTTAGGAGCGTTAATGTCTTCTTCCCAGTTTTTTATAAACAATTCCCAGATTTCCTCTTCAATGGCTTGGTGGTTCAACAGCCCAGAATGTTTAGGCATGGTGGCAAGAACTACTATTTCAATCCCTATAGTTCGCCAATCGTCGGGTGGATAATCGTAGCCGAAGTTTTCCATCGGGAGAAAGGCGATCGCTTTGACTTCCCTAGAACCGTTGCGATAAATACCTATATCGTCTCCCAACCAAGCTACTAGACTGTCATAGAGATATTTCTTATCTAAACACATCGCACTATAACTTTAACCAATCAAACAAATTTTCCAACGTTAATTCAAAAGATTTAGCAAAATCAGGCACTGGCAAAACATCAGTGTTGGACTCAAAAAAGGCTGGTTGTCGTTCGGGATAATAAACCAATACAGAGCGATCGTTTGGATGAATTAACCATCCTAATTTTGTACCATTATTTAAACAATGAAGAATATTTTTAGTAACTCTAGCAGAGCTTTGATCTGGGGATAATATCTCAATTACCCAGTCTGGAGCTATTTCAAAGTTATCAACTATTTCACCATTTTCGTCTCTGGGAATGCGCTCGAGTTGAAATACGCTGATATCTGGAACTATAGAACGATTGCCAAAGGTACATCTTAATTCTGGAAAAGCACGAGCAATCAAATCTATCTTGAAAAACGTATTCAGAGCAATAATTAATTCTCCTTGAATGATACTGTGCTTCCCTTTTGGCATTGGTTTTTGAATAATTTTCCCGTTAAGATATTCACTAGCTGGTTTAGTTTCTGGCAATGCTAGAAACTCTTTAATTGAAATTTCTTTAATAATGTTTGTGACCATAATTAATTAAACTAAACCGTTTATATCAGGTTCGCTGGGTAGTCGTGGCGGTTCAATATTTTGTGTCTCTATTCTATTCTGCTGCAATTCTGCTTCAAGTTCTTCAGAAGAAAGTGGCTCTGGGAATGCTCCAGCCTTATTGGCTAGTTTGAGGCTAAGTTCATGAGACAACCAACCCGAAACCCAAGCCTCTCGAAAATCATTTAAGTTTGAACTTTGCAAAGATTTGGTTAAAAAGCTGGTATCAAAGCTAAATTCTGGCTCTGCTTCTTCATTCTCATAAATCCCCCAGATTTTGATAATTTGCTCGACTGCAGACTGCTTTTGTAGCGATATGGACATCAAATTAGCTTCAGCTTGAGAGGCATTTAAGGCGACTTCGGTGGCTGTCTTTTGCTTTCCCATTATGCCAGTAAGATAGCCCAAACTTTTGCGATCGATACTTTCGTTAGTTTGAGCGATTAATTTCATGCTCGATTCTAAAGTCGCTCCAGTCAGCTCCAACCAATATACCTGACCTTCCGCCATAATTATTTGACCAGCACCGATCTTTATTTCTTGTTGGGAATTGAGATATTCTAACTTTTTCAAATTCTCCCGTTGCTCTCCCGTGAGTTCGCTTTTTTCGGGAGCTTTCTCCTTTTGATATACCAGGGTGGGACAATTAGCTAAATGTTGAGACCACTTGAGATCCGAGTCGTATCTATATAAATCTAGGTTAAGATCTGCCAAACACTTTAAAGGAATATCTGCTAAAAACGGATCTGAGGAGTGGAGGGAGTAGCCGACGAGCGGCACGAAATCTAAACTAATTTGACCGCTATCGACTAGAACTAAATCCGTGCTTGCCGCTCCTCCTGTTTTTTCGTAAACTTCGTACTCTCCAGGCTCTAACACTAAATATTGTTGTACGTATTGACTGCGAAAGCGATCGACCTCTTTCTTGACTTGCCTCTCGATTACCGCTTGCTCGATTCTAAGATTGCCTCCTTTGTTGCTGTACTTCCAATTAATTAACTGCTTTCTGGGAATCGGGATTAAATAAGGTCTGCGCCCAGATTGCAATCTTTCAAACTCGTTCTCGATCGGTTCAAAACTGGGATAGTCAATCAAACAAAATGCCGACCCGTCGCGCAGAGCTAAAATATCTAAGGTTTTTAAAATTACATCTAAGGAATTTCCATTTAGATCGACATTATTTATATTTTCTTCCAAACTAGGGGGGAGATTGGAAATTATCAGTCGAGACAAAATTCCTGCTAAATCTTGCTCGATCGTCCTCTTAAACTTATCGTCCCATACCCCCAAAGAAAGACGATGCTTGTAAATGTCCATGCTTTCGTGGGTAAATCTGGGCAAATACTTCTCGGCTTTGGCTTGATTTGTGATTTTACCGTCGTAATACCAATTACTCAGTCCGATCCACATGTCCTGCAAGTATTCTAAATCGGGCAAAATTTTCAAATAATCGGGGTCTCTATAATCAGCTTGAGGCAACCCCCGATCTATTCCCCCTACAAACATAATTCTTTATCGTATCAATTGCTTTCCCAGACAATTATAATTGTAGAACCACTGACTAAAAAATAGAATCATTGGATGCCTTTCACTTTTGTTCTTGAAGATTATCAAAAAATACAATTATATTTACAGCTAAATCCTCAATCTTTGCAAGGGCAAGGAGGAAGGAAATATATACTTTCGTATTCGCGCTCGACGAATATTATCGATTTGCGATCGTATGGGAAATGCTTAGAAGATTTAGATAAAGATTTGGGCAGATCGTCAGACCCAGAGCGGTCTTATGTAAACAAAGTTAAAGGGATTCTGGCAGAATTAGACTCTCTTGAAATTGAGATCGAAAAACTCCAAATGGAGGTATCTTCTACTCTAAAAGAGCTAGAAGTTGACAAACAATATAGTTGGGCTCGAGCCGACAACAAAAGTGCTTGGGATGGGGCAGAATTGAGAAGGGCGAAATTAATTTCTCAATTGCTAACCATACTGCAAATTAAGCCACAAATTTACAACGGACAAACTATAAGGAGTTATTAAAATGCCGCCAGAAGAACAAAAACAACAAGAAACTAACTTAGCTACAGAGTCTACAGCAACTAACTTAGCTACAGAGTCTACAGCAACTAATGGCGATTTTGAGATATCTCAACTTAGCAATCTGGCTCCAGAACAATTAAAAGCGATAGAATTAACTCTTCAAAAACAATTTGCAGCAGAAGGAAAAACTAGCGTTAATAGCAATGGCATTGACGAATCTCAAGAAATAAAAGATCCTGAAACAGTTTATAGGCTGTATCAAGATTATAAAAATCAAAACTCGCTTTTAAGAGAGCAGTTAGACGAACTTAGAAATCAAGTCAAACTTATTAGTCGTCAAAGCCCTAATGACAATGAGGACTTAAACGGTAACTTACAAACTTCTTCTGTGGAGAATCAAATAAGGCAGCTACAATATGCTCAAAACTTAGAAGAAGAAATAAATAAACTGCAAAGTCAGCGAAATCAATTAGAGATTCAAGATCTAACCAACAAAAAACAGTGGGAAAAGGTAACGCAAGCACAACTGAGGCAACAACAAGAACGCTACGACAAACAATTAGCGAACATTAACGCTCAGCTAGAAAAGTTCAAGCAAGAAAATAACAAACTAACCTCCCAACTATCCAGCAGCATAAAGCAAAACGACGAATACACCCGCAAGCAAGAAGCTTTGAGACATTTTATTACTAGTGGAGGGGATCCGACTTGCTTCGAGTATGTTTGGGCAGTAGATTTAGAGAAAACAACTCGATTTGACGACAAAGGCGAATTAAAAGTTTACAACCCCGCTACAAACACCTTTGTTTATGACGAAACGGGCAAAAAGATTTTAGGGATTGACGATCGATTATCTCAGTTAAAAACTGGAGTTCAATCTCGGTTTTTCCAAACTGGAGCCCGAAGTTTCGGGACTAATTACGACAGTAAAGGCTTGCCATACAACGCCAAAAGAGAAGAACTTAGCCTTTCCCGCAGCAATCCGATCGTACTTCCCAAAAAAGTCCTCAAAGACAGGGAATATGCGCGCAATATTCAATCCCAACTCGGCGGCATGAGTATCTATACGGCTATATCTCAGGGGTTGATTAAAGTTGACATGAATGCCGAATGATGCTACTGTACTGGTAAGGTTTCAAACTACCGAGGGCGCGATACTGAAACAGTTTGCAGGGGGCGCAATGCTGACCTGGGCGAAATGCCGAAGAGGGTTATCAGGTCTCAAGTACCACCGCAGTGCAAGACTGGAAAGGGCTTGATGGGGGCGCAATGCTGACCATGCCGCGAGGCGAAGAGGGTTATCAGGTATACGAAAACCACCGCAGTGCAAGACTGGAAAGGGTTCGCAGGGGGCGCAATGCTGACCTGGGCGAAAGCTGAAGAGGGTTATCAGGTTTTGAGCAAACCGCAGTGCAAGACTGAAAAAATAAGGCTCAACAAAAAGGAATGTTTTATCGCAAGCATTGCTTAGATTTGTTGTACTTTTTTTTGCAGGATTAAAAACTGTGGTTGCTAATATATTGAACGAGATCATGCCTAAAATTCTCTCCAAAGGCATGGAAGTTCTCAAAGATAAGATTTTTATTACGCGGCGAATCAACACCGATTACTCGAACGACGCATCAAAAAAGGGAGCGAGTATTTATATCCCTTTACCTCCGAAAATAATCGTTGAAGATGTTATTCCCTCCCACATCCCCCCTCCGAATACGCCTTTTGAAGTAGAAGCAGCAATAATTACACTGGAAAGATGGCGGCGATCGGCTTTTGCGCTGACAGCAGAGCAAATAATGCAAATTCGCGACGACGAGCCGAATGATTTTCTCAAAACTGCTGCTACTAGGCTGGCTGAGGATATAAATAGATATATTCTCGGAAAAATGTATAGAGCGAGCTTCAACTATATTGGAGACCCGACGCAAACAGCTTTCTCCGACGGAACTAGCGAACTGGCACAAAAAGCGAGAAGAATTTTAGACGTAGAGCAAGCCCCCAGCGAAGATCGCTCTATTGTCCTCAATCCTTACGCGGACGAAAAAGCGGCAGGGTTGCAGTTATTTATTCGCGTAGACCAGAGTGGCAGCGACACCACTCTAAGAACGGGAGAAATTGGCAACAGAATTAACTTTAGCTGGTGGAGTACCCAGCAAATGCCCGATCATATTACTGCTGACGGGCTCGATGGCGCTTACCAGATAGACTCTACTACTCACCAGCCAGGAGATAAACAAGTAACAATTTCCCTAGTAACTGGCTCGCCAAACGTCGATTTTGTGGAAGGAGATCTCTTCCACGTAGCAGGAGATTCCCAAAGTTACGTCGTCACGAGAGCAGCAGGAATTAACTCTACACTTTTATTAGAGTATTCTCCCAAAGCTAAAACTGCTTGGGCTGACGATGCCATTATTAGTGTAGTCCCCTCTCACTCGGTCAACCTAGCTTTCCAACGCACTTCTACTGGCTTTGCTGCCAGACCGAGAATTGAAGACATGATCCAAATGCAGCTAGGAGGCAAAGCCGTAGACACGATCGTCGATCTCGATACTGGATTGCCTCTAACTTACATCATCGACCCTCAATATCACGAAACCAGCCACGAATACTCTATTCTTTGCGGCTGCGGAGTGATTCGTCCAGAGCATATAGTTAGGATAATCGGCAAAGCGAACCCATAATCATGAGAAACTACAAAGTAAAAACCGTCAAGGTAATTAAGGCTAGCGATCGCAACGCTAGTAATCCCCAAGAATACGTAATCAACGAATCTCAATACCAAGAAGAAAAAGATAAATGGATTTTAGCCACAGAAAAAGCAACAACTAAAAACAAAACTAATAAACCTACTGCTGAAAAGCCAGAAAATAAATGACGATCGAAGTTCCTATTTTTTATAAAGTGGCTAGAAGAAATTCATTTTTATACAAGGAACCCGAAGGATGTATTTATTTTTATAAAGACAGTCCTTTTCTTTAAGTTATCGGTTGGTGGGATAGGTTATCGGTTTATGAGGACTGTCTTTATAAAAATAGAATCATTGTCGCCCTTCTATACCGTTAACTTAACTGCGGAGTGACATAATTATATGAAAAAGGGTTCCTTGTATAAAAATAAAAACATCCCTCCTCTTCATAGTAGTTAATTTATCGGTCAAAACAGAAAAGTTATTGTAAAAGAGTCCACTTTATAAAAAATAAAGTTTCTTGTATGACGACTTTCGAGAGAGTAATTCTCGACAAACTGAACTTAAATAATGAAAGTTTGCTTGCTTTAAGTGAAGCAATCGAAGGTTTTGAAGGAAGCCAAACTGGGGAAACTCCTACTAGTTCTCTTGTCCTTTGTGTGGCTAATTACAATATTAGATACTTTGTAGGACAGCAAACTTTTTTAGTTCCCGATTCTATTGCTATAAGTTTAGTAATGAAAAGCGGAACAGGAACTATTCCCAGCCCTACGGGCAATATTCCCATGTCCCAAGGCTTTTCTTTACACTTACCTTTTAGGGCGATAAACTATTTCTACAGACAATTTCAGTTTGAATTACTAACCTCAGATGCCGAAGCATTTCTATTGTATGAAGCTCAACCGACTAAAGAAGTATTAACTCCTTAAATATGCTTTTCTATACACCCA
This sequence comes from Prochloraceae cyanobacterium, assembly GCA_030065755.1. Taxonomy (GTDB): domain Bacteria; phylum Cyanobacteriota; class Cyanobacteriia; order Cyanobacteriales; family JASJDA01; genus JASJDA01. The sequence goes on from JASJDA010000005.1 coordinate 22,408, forward strand.
AAAAAGGGACATTAATTAATGATGGAAAACCTATTTACTTGGCTACCACTGGCAAAAAACTTTTCAAACTTTCCGAGTGGTGGCAATACAAAAACGAATCTAACGTTTTATTCGTAATTCCTCGCTCTTTCACTTCCGATTTAGCGAGCATTCCTCCCATTGTTTTTTGGTGGCAGTATGGGAGTTGGAATATTGCGGCAATCGCTCACGATTGGGCGTATATATTCGGTTATTTATTAATAGTAAAAGACGACAAATTAACGCAATTAACCGTATCTAAACAAGAAGCAGATTGCATATTTGCTGATATTAATTATTCTCTAGGCGTTCCTGATTGGGTCAATTTTTTAATGTTTTTAGCCGTTAGATGGTTCGGCAGAGGCATATGGACGAGCGACGATTTCCCAAAATACGGGAAATCTTTGGATGAGTTGCAAACAGAATTCGATCTGCTAGAATTATCTTAGAATTCTGTAGCAACCTTGCCAACGAATTTTAAAAACTTCTCTAGGAATCTTACTAAAAGCTCCATCGGGATTGGTGTAATTGCTCATCAAAGTGCCATAGGGATCGTGACTAATAAAGTTACCACCTTTACGACCAATTAGCAAGATTACGTGTCCCCCACGAGGAGCCGCTAAAGATCCTCGGTGGAGGATATTGCATACTACAGGAAAACCAGCGTCTAAAAGGTCTTCAATAAAGGGCAAGTCAGCGTCCGTCATCCACTTAGTTCGGAAGCCAAACTCTTGTATGGCAGAGGTTTGCACTCCATGATAAATGGTATCGCCAAACTCTAAAACCTTCTTGAGATATATGTCGTCCGACTGTAATTGTGGTCTTCCTGTAACACGCAAAAGCCAATCTAAGTACATGGCGTTGCTAGAAGAGTTGCAAGTCCTGTGGGACATAGTATAATTGTCCCTCTGACTGAAATACCTAGTTGGCGTATTTAAATCTAAAGAGATTCCGCTTTGCAGATATGGCTTGAGGCGATCGATTTGTCGTCCTACTGCTGGATTGATAATTTTGGCTATTTCGGAGTTAGCGATCGGGTCGTCGCATTGGAGTACGCCCCAGTGGGGAGCGAAGACATAGCCAGAAGTATAGTTACACCCTTCGATCGCCTCTTCAAGAACTATCCTGTAATGGCTTTTATTTAGGTCTCCTAATTCTTTTAGGTCTAAAGTCGTGTCTCTTCTAATCGGAAACTTATCGTTACTGTCTAACTGAGCGCTGTCTTTTAACTGACGCTTAAAAAGCGTGTTGGAAGTTGACTGTATAGCGGCTATCATGTGGCGAGGCATTAACGCGACAAGTACAATTTAACTAATATTGCCGCGACAAGTCAACCCAATAAAACCGATAATAAACACAGTTAAAAATAGAATATTTGTTTGATTCAAGAAACCCCAATTAATTGGGGTTTTAGTGTCTATTAATTTATGCAGATTTAAACTTTTTATTTCCGAACAATTCCTGAATAAAAAGCAGAATTCTCACTAAATTTTAGTGAATCTCCTAAATAATTTTACTTTTAAAGTATACTGAATTTTAGCCATAAAATACCGCAAATTTAAGCAAAATAAATAATAATTTTGCTGAACAGAACCAAATAATATAAAATGGTTTAAAGCAAGTTCAATTGCTCAAGTTTTATTGGTATATTTATTCTTAAAATCCTTTTTTGGGCTTGTTTTTTTGGCTAATTATTGTATAATGAAAAAGTCTTTTTGAGTTTGCATAGAATAATGGTTCTTCCTGCTAGTTTGCTGCGATAACTAGCAGTTTTTTTAGGGGACTATTCTAATGTAATAAATGCCTTTTTTTTAGCTCTTGTCAGCGCTGTGTATAAAATCTTTTGACGCTCGGGACAACGATTTAAGTCTTTGGCATCTAAAAAAACATAATCAATTGAAGAGCCTTGTGCTTTGTGTGTAGTTAATGCATAAGCAAAAGGAACATTGTCAAAAGTTTTGTTTAAAGCTTGAAAACTTTGCCACTGTTTATCGTTTTTATAATTCTCCAGAATTTGTTTTTTCTTTTTCTCCGATTCTGGCATTAATATTTTCAAGTTCATCTCAGTTCCATCGTCCGATTCTACTGGAACAGAATAGTATTTTAATCGTCCTTCTTGCGTTTTATTTTCTTCATGTACTTTGATGGTAAAATCGTCAATAATTTTACATTCTTCAGAATTATTAATTTTGATTTGCCAGTCTTTAGGTGGAGTAAATTTTTCTCCTCGGAAAACTGGAGTTTTGGCAATTAGGCGATCGCCAATGCAGAAAGGCGGACAATCTTTTCCCCAAAGCTGTTCTCTGACAAAATTGTTGAGACCGATCGCACTTCTATTAGTGAAAACCAAAAATTTAACATCAGCCCAATCTTTAAAATAGCCACTAGCTCGATTAAGCCATTTTTGGCGAGGCAGCCTTACGATCGTCTCATCTGCTGTGGTGAGAAAAGGATACACTCTGCTGTTCCATTTGGGCTCGCTTCTGATTTGTTCAGCTACCTGACCTATTTCCCCATCGTAGCGAACAATCTCGGTTAATTCTGCGGAACTGGTTATCAGATCCGAACTAGCTACTATTGGCTCTGTTGCGCCCACTGGAGGCAATTGCGCGGGGTCGCCAATAAACACTATTTTTACATCGCTTAAAAGCGCTTCAGCGTTTAAATAATCAAAGTTGTTTTCAGACAACATAGAAAACTCATCGCACAAAATAATATCATATTGAGACAAAGATATTTTGTTTTGTTTTTGTCCAGCAATAAACTCCTCTTTTGCCAACTTTTCGTTAAATACTGGCTGTTGTCCAATTAGCTGAGCAACTGTATGAGTTGTGATCTCATATACTCCAGCAAGTGTTGCTAAAGCAGCCATATTTTTCAAAGCTTTGTTGGTAGGAGCAGCGCCAATAAAACTAAATTTATTTTTTCTCAGCCATTTGAGAAACTGAGCAATTAAAAAGCTCTTTCCGCTACCTGCGTAACCAGTCAATCTAAAATATTTTTCGTCACTATTGATAAATTTATGCAAAGCAATTAAAGCATTTTGTTGACAGTTTGTCAGCTTTAAATTTGGCGATAGTTCTTGAATTTCAACAAGAATATCAGAGTTTTTAGTATTATTTGGGTCTTCCCGATATTCTTCTTCGTATTCATAATCCTCATGATAACTTTCATCATAATAACTTTCATAAGTTTCGTCATCAACTTCTAGATAATCTTCAGTTTGTTCATCAGGATTTTCTAAATATTCTTCTGGGTTTAATATTTTTCTTGTTTCTCGCTCCCACTCAGTTTGAATATTAAGCAAAAAGTCATATTGCAAAATAGACTCTGATATTAACTTTTGGCTTAAAAACATAGACACTTGTTCTATAGTTTCTTTTTGCTCGTAGGGAATTTTAACCCAGCAACATTCAACATCATCTTCTTCAAGCTCTAAATTTAAAAATTTATTTCGAGTTTCTTGTAAATAATCAACTTTTAAATGTTCGGGAAATATTTGTTCGTTTTTTAAGGCGGCAAGCAAATCCTTTATTAGCTCGACATAATCAACATGCACTTTAATTCTTTCATAGTTGAGTTTTCTTTTTAGTTGTGCCATAATATTAATATTCCAATAACTAATATCAAAAGAGCTAGTGTCGCGCTAGCTCTTTTGATTATGGCACAAATTTTAATGAAGGCAAATCAAGCAGATAATTTTGTTAAGGTGTTGTCAGGATTAAATTTAGGCAAGCTTTTTAAAAACTTGTTAACTATCTGAATATCTGCTGTATATGTAACGAATAATTCATTTTTAATGAGGAACCCTTTTTCAAATAGTTATGTCTCTTCGCAGTTAAGTTGTCGGTATAGAAGGGTTCCTCATTAAAAATAATTTCCTTCCGTAACAGAAATTTTAGCGCCACTAGACATATGAAGAATCGGAAAGAATACATCTTGTTCTTCTTCTTCCCAAGCAATATGGCTAATCATACTGGTATTAACAATAACTAAAGCTTCAGGTAGTTTTAGCCAATTATTTTCGTTCATTTTTTTATCCTATTGAACTTATTTTCATTATAGCTAACTATCCTATTTTTTACCGACATAACAAAATCTTATTTGCGCTCGATCGATATTTTTTCTGCCCCAATACATCCCATCTTCAGGGATAGATTTAGTAATTTTTCTACTTTCTCTAATTATTTCTTTTGCCTCTTTAAAAGTTTTGCAAAAAACCAGAGCTTCTACAATTTTTTCTGATTCTTTTTTCGATTCGATTTTAACAAAAACATTGACTCCTAATTTGTATTGTAACCTTTCTTTTTCTTCACGATCGGGAACAAAATAATTGTCGTTCAAAATTACAGTTTGATGGGATAGACTTAAAAGATAAATAGGATATTTTTGATATTTTACTATTTTTTCTGCAAACATTTAAACCTCCAAATTGTCAAAATTCTAAATCTTCAATCTTTATTGGATGTCCTAATTTGTTCCTAACTACCACAAAATTTTCTTTCTCAGCCGCTTTTAAAGCTTCTCCAATCAAAACAGCATCGCCAGATTCAAGAAAGCTATTTAAGGTTTTTAATTGCTTGCGAACCTTCTCTAAAGGATCTTCTGTATCCTCAACAACAGGACGCAAACTAGATTTTTTATTAAAAGTTTTAAACTTAGCCGTAAACTCAGCCCATTGTTCTGGGCTAGCCATTTGTTCCTCTTCCTGCTTTCTTTTACGCTCGTATTCCGCGCGATCGAAACTCTTATAAGCCTCTACGTTATCGGCTCCTTCAGGGACTTTATTAGAGTCAGAAGTCAGAAGTCGCTCGGCTGAAGTTGAGTTATTTTCCTCGGACCTCGCTATTAAATTTAAATCTTGTGCTGTACTTTTGGTTGGTAGTTGTTGCACCGTTGTGTTTTGTGGCGGCAAATCATTGGTATTGTTAGGTTGTTCAGCTTGAACGCCTACTGGTAACTGTGCAACTAAATTAGTACTTTGTTGCAATCCCTTATCCTCATAGGACATCTCTGGGGGCAATGGTTTGGCAACAGCCCGAACATTATTTTTAAGTTCTTTCTCTTCTTCAACGCCAACCGTACAGCCGTGGGAAATTCTCAAATCGGCATTCTGATACTTAGCTAAATAAGTCTCACTATATTGATTCCACCGAATAACTAGCTTACTTAAATCGTTCTTATAGTAAGCCAGCACGTTCGCCTTGGCTTCGTATTTATCCTTACAATCAAATCGCCCCATCCACCAATCGACAGACCACTTGAGGAATTCAGGATCTAATTTTCCTTCACTTGTACACCAGACACCAGGAGGAACCCAATTCAAAGCCTCTTTGAGCCGATCCATGTTTGTCTGTTTTGGATTGTTGGCGCGTGCTTGAAATTTGTTTTCAAACGTACTACACGCGGAATAAACCTCCCCTTGGTTTAAATTCGTTTTTGCCACGATAGCGGTGGTAGTTTCTTTATCCGAAGTCGATACGGTTGAGGTATTTTTATTTTTAATAAGGAAGTCCGAATTTGTAGTTAAGTTATTGATGCCAGCAGATAAGTTATCGGTAAGGACTTCCTTATTAAAAATAATTTCTTCAGAGGTTTGTTGCTCTAAGATTTCAGCTTCAACTGTTCGGTTGTCTTCTTCTATGGTTTCAAGAATAGCTTTTTGCCTTTCTAATTCTTGTTTAAATTCGTCAACCTTTGTATTTGTTTCCTCGTCATCTAGCCAAGGATCTCCAAAAATTTCTTGCTCGCCCTCTAGATCTAAAAAGTCTTTATTAGTCTGTATAGTCTTAGAGCGTTCGCGATCCGCTTTTGGTGCGGGTTTCGAGGAGCGATTTTCCGAGATCTTAGAATTTATTCTAGGATCTTGTAATCCATTACGAGATCCTAGAATTTTCTCCAAATTCTCGGAACTTGGAGAATCACTGGTATACTGGTCATTCTCCAAATTCCTAGAATCGCTCTGTTGTTGAGAATGGTTTGACGCTAAATTTACTTTGATGGTAAATTTGCCGCTAATAATCTTGATGAGGTCTAGCGCTTTGAGTTTTGCGATCGCATCGTAAACGCTACTCTCTGGAATCCCCATTTCCATAGCAAGCTCTTTGCCAGTGAAAGTAATGGTCTTTTCGTTGTACGGGTCGCCTGTTCTGAACCAGTAATAAACGTATGTGGCATTATTTATTAAGCCAATCTCTTTTTGGATCTTTAATTCTTCTCGTGTCAAGGCGTGAAATGTTTTAGCTTGTATTTTCCCATTTTTGCCTATGATGCTGGTTACTTTTAAGCTCATTTGTTTCCTCCCTTATTAATACTAAATCTGCTCAGCAGTAACTAATATTTCTTCTATAAAAAAGTCAAATTTTGCCCATCAATAAGTATCAAATTGGCTTCAATATTTAGACAAGAACAGTTGTAAATGATATGGCTTAAACCCGAACAATCTAGATACTGCATCTTGTTAACTAATATGTAAAATTTCAATTTTTTATGAGCAATTTTTTTTGCTGCTTCGACCAATTTTTTTGCCCCTCCTAACCAGTCACGAAGGTAGGAGATAATTATCATTTCTTCTTCAGTTAATATGTCAATTGTTATTTTCCCTGTAATGTGTATTGTTTTTAGTCCCCCTCTTTTTTCATGAATAATTTCTCTTATATTTCTGCGTTGCTGTATCGATTTTTTATTGGGAATTACTTCTGTCCGCTCTATAAAATAATCGTCAATTATATTAAAATCTGAAACTACTTCGTCAAATCTTCTATTCAAGTCTGAAACCATTTTGTCAAGCCCTGAATAACACCAGGAATTTATATAAACGTATATAGCTTCTTGATGAGAAGTTAAAATTTTCCATCCAAGTTTTGGATGTCCTGTATCATCTTCAACAACAAAACAAAATTCTTGATAGCCTGGGATATTATCACTGCCATAAGGTATAGGTCGTTTTTGGTCTTTATTCCATTCGTTATTTAAATCTAGATTGTTCATTTTTATTGCTCCATAAATTATTAAAAGTAGTTGAATTCTACTTTTAAATTGCCCTTCTTCCTTCTTTTAAATAAATCCTTCTTTTTTAAAAAACTGCTCGATCGCCTCTCGAACTTCTTGATAATCGGGATAGCAACGTACTTCTCTCAACGTTCCATTAACCAGTCTTTTTTCCAACTTGCTGAGATGTTCGCAAAGTGGTCTTACAAACTTTCCAAGTTCAGAGCGGTTTTTTAGATTGACGGGCATTCCCATTTCTGCCGCAATTTCTACTACTCCTCTTAATCTTTCTTCTGTTGGCTTTAAAGATTTTGGCAGCGACATTAAATCGCTGATAGCATGGTCTACCAAAAATTGTGCTAGCCTAGGGTTTTCTTTTCCTAGAAGAGAATTTATTTTCTCGATTGCTTCTGCTGTTTCTACTGCTTCTATGCGCGAAGGTAGCTTTTGTTTGGCTTCCTGTTCGATTGCAGTAGACTTAATTTTAAAACCAGCAAGCTTGTGCATATATACTCGGACACCAGCTTTTAGCAACTGTTTGGCTATCTTAGGATTGTCATCTACTATCCAGTCAGCGATCGTATCTTCGTCAATTAATACAACGGTTCTTAATCCTTGTGTAGTCTGGATTTCAGCAGTTTTTACCTGTTGTGATGCAACTGCTTTTAATCGTCTAGATATCGTTGATTTGTCTCGTCCCGACATCCGAGCATAACCAGAAATAGTTGCAAAGCTTTCGCCAGTTTTGGTATTGATAATTAATTCTATTTGGTTCTCATTAAATACTGTTAAATTTTGAGCGAACGAATCCGTAAAACAATTGTTCGAGTTGAGGGAAAACATAATTTACCTCTAAAATTTATTAATTTGTCTCGAAATATTTTGGTACTTCGACTTATTAACAGTCGAAGTTTTTGGGTGTTATTATTATTATACAGATGTGATTGCTTTTATCTACATCTAAATAATAATTAATTATTTTCTAAGTCTTGAGTAAAAAATTCACTTGCTCCACATGAAGCCAAAACTGAAGCAACTAAAGCTCTTTTTTGACTCATTTTGCAGATGGTATTTACTAGATCGAAAGTTTTATACTGCTGTTTTTTGTACCTCGCTTCGTAAGAGTTACAAACACCGTCAGCATTAGCCACCAGTTCCCCACAACGATACAAACTGCATCGATAGTGGTAATGAAACAATGGTTTTTCAAAATTTACGATCGAGTCTACAATCTCAAAAGTAGGTCTCAAGTTAAAAAGCCTACATAATTTTTCCGCACCAGCTTTGAAAAGAGTAGGTTTTTTTGTTCCTGGAATCGTGCCGTAATCAATATTTTCAATCATTTGCTGTTTCACGAATTTAATCATCAATTGATAATGTTCGGCTGTTCGATCTAACGCTCCCTGGTAATTGGGAGTTGCAAGCGGTTTTGATACGATCGTCCGTTCTTCGATCGGTTGTATTTGTTTCACTTTTAATTCTCCAAAATCTTCCTTATTAATAACCCAGATACTATTAAGTATCTGGGTTAAAAATTATCTACATCGGCATTGAGCCATCGTTGTACCAATTGTATTGGTCAAAATTAATTTGATAATGCTTTTCAAGCTGATTATCAATCAAATAATCCAGTCCCAAAGCATTACTATTGGTCGAAGCTTGGAGATCTTTAACTACAATTTCTCGCTCAAAATCCTCTAAATACTTTGGTGGAGTGTTGATGTAGATGTCCTCGCATCGACAAAACTTAGTGAGAAGATTTAAATATCCTTTCAAGTCGTCTTCAGAACAACCAAAATATACAGTTTCTGTAAATTCGTCTTGTAGAAGACTTGGAGCTAACGCAACTAGGCTAACGGGTTGACCTTTTCGGTTGTCTTGATCGTCAAATGGTTGGTAATGTACCATGGCTATAGCTATGAAGAATTTGTCCCTTAAAAAAGGGACTGGTATCAAAAGACGAGCGATAAACTTTTTCGGGGTTTTGTGCGGTCGTCTTTTGCTTTACAAGTACTATTATATCCGAGGCGGCCACGGAAAGTCAAGGTTTTTTTTGTGACGGCCGTGGATATAATATGTATAGAGTGAGAGAATATTGAAAAAAATGCCTAATCCCAACCCCAGTCCAGCAACTAGATTTAAATCTGAGCGAGAAGAGCCTTTAACGAAGCGATTTACAATCAGGGTGGCTCCTTCGACGCTTGAAAAGTTAAAAGCTAAAGAAAATTGGCGTGAGTTTGTTAGACAAGCGATTGACAAAGCATTAGCAGAAGTAGAAGAAGAAGAAGAAAATATCAAATCAGCGTGAATAACTTTGAGAATAACGACTGGCTGAAGGAGTTTCAACTCGAAGCCAATGCTTCAAATATTGAATCAACGATCGCGTTTACCCTGGAGTGGAGCCAGGAGTTAAAGAGAAGAAGCGAGCGCATAAACCCTGGAGAAGTGGTAAGAATAGTTAGCCACAAGTTTTTTACCAACGAATGGGGTATAGTCGCTTGTGAGGATAATACAGAATCTACTTGCACTTTGCTCATAAGATCGGGAAAGTTAATAGAGTGTCCCAAAGCTCAGCTTGAGTTGATTGAGTTAAGCTCAGATGAAAAAGCATCAGCTCGTGAATTAATGCTGAGAATACAAGGTTTGTACAAAAAACTGCGAAATTTGACCATAAAAACGAATACGATGGCTAGCGGAGCTTTTATCAAAGGAATCTCGGTTAAAGAATTCCCACAGGACTTAACTACTATGGAGGATTGTGGGCTAAGAGCGATCGAAAGTTTTGTTGATTAAATGTTTTTCGATCGCACCTAAAGCAGCGTTTTCTATTTCTGTAATTGTGGGAGTCGAACGAGATGAAATACCTTTAAGAAAATCTCTTAGAGGTTGCTCATCTGGCATGTGTTCCAATACAATCCACAAAGCTCTCAATCGGTGCATTAGATCAAGAGCTTCTTTCTTTTGCTGCTCGCTAAGCTTAATCGGATTCAATTCGATTTTGTACATCCCTTTAAGCTCTTGTTGGTAGATTAAAACATCGCAATTAAATTCTCTAGAGTCGCTACAACTAATAACAACCCCCCATTGACCGAAATAAGCTTTATCCGTCCCCGTAACAATCCTTACTACATCACCAACTTGTATTTGGTTCAGTCTGTTTTTTACTTCTAAGTTGTAACGCTCGGTAAACTCGATCGCCGCTTTAATATCTTCGTTGATGAGAATATTCTCTAATTCTTGATAGGTTGGATCGTTTTTATCTAGCTTGCCCATGATTTTCTCGATTTTCTTGAATTTCTTTACTTTATTATGTGCTGCGTTGGTGGACTTTTTATTTAGGGTTGTCCTTAGATCTTCGGAAACGCCATAGTATCCTCGCTCAATGAGCTCGTCAAATTTATCAACTACTTTGTCGGCTTTGTCATATGTATCGCGCTTCATACCTACTTTTTGAGCAACTAGATCTCTTACTTGAGGATTTCGTTTTGCCGTCACTTGAGCTGAATTCAGCTCAAGCGATGGCATATTGCCGTCATCAATAGAACTACTTTGTCTCAGTCTGGCTTTTATAGTCTCGATTTCTTTGTAAAGCCGACCTTCTCGTACTTTTTCTTCGGTAGTTTTTTGACGAGTTTCATTGTCTCTCAAAAATGCCTGTTTTTCCTCAAGCTCACTTTTATAATGCCGAACAATTACCTCAACTTTTGACCATGTAAGCTTTTGGGCGCACTTAAGTCGAGTGTTGCCGCCTATGACTATGCCATAAGGATTAATTATCAAAGGTTCTATATGTTGGCTTTCTTTAATTTTAGGAAATAGATAAGCAAAGTTATTGCCCGTATAAATCTTGCCGTTTAATGGATATTCTTTTAAATCCGCTACTTTTGCAAGAGTTGTATTTCCTTCTTGAAAAGTCGAGATCGGTGTTCTCTCATTAGAACAGGTGTTCTCTTTGAGGTCATTTTCAGAACTACTAAGAGTCTTGTCAGAGTTGTTGTTGTCAGAGGGAAGAAGCAAGAGGGGAGAATTGGTATTATTTGCTTTTTCTTTTGCAATTAAGTTTTTATCTTGTTCTTCTGTTTCTTCGAGCTTCTTCCTTCTGCCTTTACAAAGTTGCCACTTATCAAAGCGATCGCGGAAAGCAATCCCTTCTTTTTCGAGCTTGAAAAGTATATTGTTAGCGATCGTCACGCCACCATGAAGTTGTGTATCCGCAGCTATTTCGTAAGAGGAGATAAAATCTTGAGATTTTCTCAAGTAATCCAAAATTTGAATTTCTCCCTCGTGGAACTGTTTTTTTACTTCGACTAGGGTGTGTTTTGTATTTTCGGTTATCTGCATAGTTATAATAAAAGTTCGTGATTTTGTTGGACGCGAAGCATCGCGTCTATTTATTCAAAGGAAGATTTTCAATTGTTTTTTTGCAAGACGCTTCAGAATACTGTGAGAGCCAGTAAGCGCCAGACATAAAAGAAATGCCGCTATCGCTAGCTACCCTTTCAGCTTCCTTGCTATCGCATACAAATAAAATCTCTTCAGAGTAATGGCGACGGATAAATTTGATTAAGCCAGATTCCTTAAAGTGGTTGTATTCGGGTAATTCTATGTGCGCTTCGGTAAATCCGTTAAAGCAATATCTGGAGTAAGTTTGTTCGAGCGGCTCGTCTATTCTGCTATATAAATAGATCTCAGTTTCTAGATCGTCAGCTATTAAATAACATCCAGAAATGGCAGGAAACATATTAAGGAAATAGCTACACATATATTTAGCTTGATTTATGTCGAGCATCGAGCTTTTGGGCAGTCGCTCGTAATCGACGAGGGTATAGATTTTCCATTTCTCCTCTTGTGCAGCTTTCTCGGTAGCTGGCAAACAACCCTTAATTACTTGCTGGTCTTGGGGATAGCAATATCTTTGATTGAAAGGTTTTCGTAATGTTTCCGAGTCGATGAGTAGGATCATTGTAAGATCTTAATTGTTGAGTGTATTTTTGCTTTTCTGACCATTTATTAGTATGCATGTATTGGAAATATATCTCCAATTAATAAACTAAATACTAACGGATTAAAGATGTTTTTTCAAATGTTTAATATTTCTTAATCTTTGAAGACCTTCCATTAATTCCGAATCCGACATTTTCAATTTAAATGCAATGTCAGCGAAGGTACTGACACTGGGGTCTCTTTTTTCATTGATGTAACGTGACCAAGTAGATTTATTAAGACCAGTTTGTTTCGCCAATTCTGATAGGTTCAAAGATACAAATTCTTCAACATTCATTTTTTTCGTTTTGTTTATTGCCAAAGTTGCCAAAGTTGCCAGACTAGATTATGATTAGAGAAAAGTTAGAGTTAAACCATTACATGGCTTTTAAACCTATGTAGGTATGTTTAAGCTGTAAAAGTATTGAAAAATACTTTTTGACGCTTGATTAAAATTAGTAAAGCGCAAGTATTTGAAAATACTTGTTTAGCAACAGTAAATTGCTAGTCTTAAAGTATTGACAAATAAACATTATTAAGATATGGACTCAGGGCAAATCCTAAGAGTTGTACTGAAAGAACATAAAATTTCTGTCAGAAAAATTGCTCGAACTACTGGAATAGATCTGCACTATTTTTACAAATATATTTCGTCAAATCCACAAACTAGAGTTGTTATGAGTGCCGATCGACTTCAAGAGATAGTGCGCGCTTTACCAGATCCAGCTCAGAAAGATTTTTTCAAGTCGTTTGTTTCTGATTAAAGTTATATTTCTCAGGTCGTACTCCTCCACACTGCGATCGTCCATACATATAAGTAATTTTGCCATAATTCTGCGTCCTTGTTGATTTTTTTGTTTGGATTGGCGTACTTGGCAAAATAATAAGCAACTTTTTGCAAATTTGTCCACTGCGCAGAGTGGAATTTCGATCGCACACATATTGAAGGGGATCTTAAATGTGTGCGATAGTTTGCGATTGAGATCGCACACATGTTGAAGGGGATCTTAAATGTGTGCGATAGTTTGCGATTGAGATCGCACACATGTTTAAGCAGACCTTAAATGTGTGCGATAAATGTTGAAGGGGATCTTAAATATGTGCGATTGAGATCGCACACATGTTGAAGTAGACCTTAAATGTGTGCGATTTGTTATATATAATAAAAGTTATTGATAGTTTATATTCTTTTAAAAAATAGCAAGTTTATTAAAGTTATTATGGTAGATTATTTTATAAAAATAGTTGAGCAAAAAACAGGAGAGGAATTAAGCCGTTTGCAAATAGCTGTCTTGAAAGGTGCTTATGAGAATAAGAGCTACAAGCAAATTGCGAATTTAAATGGTTATGGTGCGGATCATATTAGGCACGTAGGTAGTGATTTGTGCGAATTACTATCTAATTGTTTTGGTAGAGCTGTAAACAAAAAAAATCTCAAATCAATCATTAAGATAGCTGAAAAAGATTTATTTTTAAAAAAGCAAAATATGCCTGAATTAGAAATACCAACAGGAATTGTTGAAATTAATTCTAGATTTTATATCGAACGTAAAGAAATAGAATTACTTTGTTTAAAAACTCTTAGTAAAAAAGGAGGACTTGTTAAAATTAAAGCTCCGCCAAAAATGGGCAAATCTTCTTTAATGATGCGAATCATAAGACTGGCAACAAATTGCCAAAATATTTATTTAAATTTAGAATTAGCCGATGGAGATACTTTATCTAATTTAAATCGACTTTTAAGATGGTTTTCGTCGAGCGTCAGCCGCCATTTAAAATTACCATCAAAAATTGACGAATATTGGGATAACGATTATGGTAGTAAATCTAGTTGCGATGATTATTTTGAGGAATATTTGTTAGCTAAGGACGATCGTCCTTTAATTTTAGCTATCGATAAATTAGATGTTTTGTTTGAAAAGCCAGTAATTGCCAACGAATTTTTAAGCTTATTAAGAGCTTGGCACGAAAAAAGCAAAATAGATTCTAAATGGAATAAATTTCGTTTAATTTTAGCCTACGAACCAAACCCATTATCTTTAGAGAATAATAACTCACCTCTTAGTGTAGGGGAAACAATTTCTGAGTTAGAATTTTCGGCAAATTCAGTTTTTAATTTAACTAACAAGCACGGGCTTGATTGGTCAAAAGCTGAAGTAGAGTTATTGATGAATAAAATTGGCGGTCATCCTTATTTAGTTAGGCAAGCACTTTACGACATTGCTACCAAAAAAATAAATTTGAATGAGTTTTTAGAATTAGATTTAAAAACTAAAGAACCTTACAAAAAATGTTTAATGTTCGACTCGACCCAAGAAAGATTAAATACTTTTTCATAAATGAGATTGTAAATTTTAAATTTACCAGATTCTTGTCGCACTATTCCAGATAAAAATAGTTCTAAATCTTCCCATTTATTTGTAGCTTGAATTTCTCCTATCTGAAGTATTTTTCGATAATTTTGCAAAACAAGTAGAGGATTGTGTTTGTTTTTAATAAATTTATCTCTAATAATTTTTAAATGTTCTGGTTCATCTTGAAATTCCCAATTATTTATAATTTTTTCAGTTATTAACTTTTCCATAAATAATTTTTCTTGTCCTTGCTTAATTTGAGCGGAATAAGATTTAATTAACTGACATATTTTTTGAGTTAAAAAAGGCTGCCCATTTGTCCATTTCAGTATTTCTTTAATTATTATATGGGGAGATTCACAATTATTTTGCAATCCATTAATTAAATAACTTTGCTGTATTTCTTGAAGTTTAAATCCTGATAAGGGAATGCCAACGCCAATATTAAAAGGTGCGCTTTCAGGATTTTGAATTAAATAATGAGGAGTAGTGCGACCAATCAATACTATAGTTAAACGAGAATAGGAATTATTGTAAGCTCGCTTATTATAAAGACTTCGCCAAAAACCAAAAAAGGAATCGACGGAAAATTTAAGGTCGAGAACTGTATCTATTTCGTCAATAAAAATAATTAGGTTTTGTTTAATTTGTTTGAAAACAATTTCTTCAATAAATATTGCTAATTTATTAAATGAAGGAACCTCGTTGAGATTTTTTTTCCAAAGACGATAATCTTTCCTGGATATATTTAATTTTTTAACTAAATTAAATATAATACTGTTATAAAATTGCTCTTCGGTAAAATCAGAACTAAGTATCTCTGTTAAATCTAAAATGGGACATATTAAGCCTTCTTCGCTAAGTTTATTAGCAATTTTGACTACTAAGCTAGATTTGCCCATTTGCCTAGCATTAAAGATGTAGCAAAATTGTTTTTGTTTAAGTGCTTTGTAAAGTAATCGATCGGCTTGTCTTACTACATAAGTAGGAGACTCTAGAGGTAATGTTCCACCAATTTGATATTGATAATCTTCTAATTCAGCGTTTTTAAGTAATTGATTTTCAAATACTAGTTTTTCTAAATTGCGGTTAGTTTTTTCTAGATCGTTAAATGACTTTTGTAATTGACTAGCCATACTATTAAAAGAGCTGGCTAATTGTCCTAATTCATCTTTACGCTCGATTTCTATTTTTTGACTCCAGTTGCCCTGAGCTAAAGATTTAGCGGCTGAATTAACCTTTAATATTGGTCGAGTAATCCATTGAGTTGTCAAAATGCCAATTATAATTGATACTATTAAAGCTATTATGCACAAGACAATTGTGTTGCGAGTATTTACATAAATTTGCTCCATAAAATCTGATTCAGGAACTACAACTACTATAAGCCAATCTAACCCATATTTATCTTTAAATGGCGCTACTTGAACCAAATATTGATTTCGCTCGAATCTAAAAGAAAATGTTTGCTTTTCAACTATTTGAAAAAGATTATTGTTAAATTTATCTAATAAAAATTGTCCCGTTGTCCTAGTTAATAAATTCCGGCTTTTGTTTAGAGCAAAATCGTCTTTTTCTTTTCTTTGTTGCTGAGTTAATTTTTCTTGTTTTGTTGAACTGGCAATTATAAAACCCGACCTTTCAACAACAAAAACTTGTCCAGTCTTACCTACTTTTATTTGGTGCAAAAAATTGGTAAAATTATTAAAATATATAGAGATTCCTAAAACTCCTTCAATTTGATTATTTTTATTATAAATTGGATAAACATTATTAATAGATTTAAGATTAGTAGTAAAAGAGGTAGAAATCTCCGACCAAGTTGGCTTTTTTTTAATTACTGCTGTTTTATACCAGCTTCTAGTTGTCGAATCATATTTGTTAGGGTTGACCAGAATTAAATCTCCTTTATTTCCATTACTTAAAGCTTTGTAATTTTTTTCTTGAAAATTAGTAGATTTATTAGTTATTGTAATCCCTATAGAACCGTTTTTAAAAAAATGTTTGACTTTTTCAAATTTACCAATATGATTTAAACGCCTAACCCCATAAAATTCCCCAGATTTATTACCCCAATAAATAAAACTTATATCGGGAAAATGTCTAATTTGTTTATTGAAGTGTTTAATAAGAGACTGATAATTGTTTATATCAATCTCTCCTAACTGAATTGCCTCAGCATTAGTTTTATTGAGCAAAGAAACTAAAGAAGTATAATTAGTTAGTTTTTCTTCAACTCTTAAGCTTATTTCGCTTAATAACTGAGTAGATATGTTATTAACCGCTTTTTGTCCACTTCTTAAAGACAAATATCCTACAGTTCCTACAATTACAAAAATTTGCAAACAAAAAGGAACTGTTAAAATAAGTTTTAAATTGGCAGGAAAAATTTTTTGTAAAAAATTTTGCTTCATTTTTTAGCTATAATAAAAATTAAGCGCTCGGGAAAATTTAAAACACTTAAATTATAATAATTTTGTTTGATTTCCTTAATTCCTGTTTGAATTTCTGATGGTGTAAAACCAGAAAGAAAAGACATATAACGATTTTGAACCATTTCAATAAAACTAGATTTATCTAAAGAAATAGGCTGCTCAATTTTGACTAGCTCGGTTTGAAAACCTAGGTTATTTAAAATATTAATTATATAATCATAGTGCGGTTGTAATTCTTGATATCTCTTCAATGCAGCTTTGAAAAGAGGATGCTCTACAGTAGGAGGATGCATTACTATTAAAAGAATTCCCTCATTAGTTAATCTATCAAATAGATTGGATAAAAATTTTTGTTTGTCATCAATATGATGAATCATTCCTTTGACTAAAATTTTGTCATATGTGCCAGATGAGGCGGCAAATTCAACTACATCCATCACTATGGCTTTATGCTTGCCTGACGTCGAAATTTCTTTAAGCATTTCTTCAGACAGATCTACACAAGTAACGGGTAAGGTGAAATTAATTTGATTATCTATAGTCTTAACAATTAAACCTGTGCCACATCCTAAATCTACAAAACGATCTGTAGGCTTTAATTGTAAATGTGACGCTATTTTAGGAGAGATTAACCTATCAATAGTATCCCAAAAAGAGTTATAGTTTTTAGCAATTTTTTGATAATGATTTTGAATACTTTCTCTTTGTTGATAAAAAGATTGACTCTTATTCATGATCTCAGTTTATTGTTGGCGTTGATTTTTCTTTTTAACGATTATATAAGAAACTTGAGGAAAATTAATGTCGGTTCGGGCATAAGATGAAAATGGTTTGACGAGAGAATAAGGGTTTTAGCTTGTTTTTCGGGCATAAAGTGAAATTGTCCGCTCGCAGATTCGGGCATAAAGTGAAATTTTCTGAACTTTTTCGGTCATAAGACGAAATTTTCTGACCGTTCGAGGCAAATAGAGGCCAAAGCTTGTAATGTTCGCGTTTGAAGCTCTTATGGCGTACTGCAACTTGTATTATTTTTTTCAATTGAATAAACGAGCGCTCCATATTGAGTAGTGTTTTTAAATGTATTATTTAATTTTTAACTTTCAACTTATGCCCGAAAAACTTTCAACTTATGGTCGAAAATTTCACTTTATGCGCGAACCGACAATGTGCGAACCGACAGGATTGCTTTTTGGGGCGAAAGAGCGGATAATTTCTGTTATACGAAGTATACTACGACCAAGCATTGGTAATGTTTTCCAAGCGTCCAGTTAATTCTCTAGTTAAAACCGATCGTCCCTTCCACACCATCCTTGATGAAGAAATCGCCGATGGTGATGCTAGCGACGATACCATCAAGACTTACACCAAGCAATTCAAGCTGTTTGTGTCCTGGTGTCGCGATCGTACGATAGAATTAACCCAGTTAGCAGAAGACCATATTAAGGAGTATCGCCGCTATTTGGTGAACAAAAAGCTAAAACCTACCACGATCGCTCTCAAACTATCCGTCATCCGCAGAGTTTTCGATATAGCGGTCAAACGGGGACTAATGGCAATAAACCCAGCCACAAATGTAAAGCCACCCAAGCAAAGACGCGACCCTGCAGAAAACAACAATTACCTGGAACAAAAGGAAGCCAGAAAACTTATAGCTTTCTTGCCAAAAGATAATAGTTTAGTCGGACTGCGCGATCGTCTTTTAGTACTGCTAATGGTGGTGCAGGGATGTAGGCAAATAGGGTTGTACAGGCTAAACGTAGGCGATATTATTCGCCGAGAAGATAAAGTAGGTTTGCGAGTAACCGCTAAAGGAAGTGTTAGAGTAGTTCCCCTAACCCCTGATGTAGCAAAGGTTCTAGACAAATATTTATCAGCCAGGAGAGCTGCAGGGGAGAGGCTCACTAAAGATAGCCCAATGTTTATAAGCGTTTCCAGGAATAGCGATCGCCAACGACTAACACGCCGCAGTATGCAAGCGATCGTTAATGACTGCTTAGAAGAAGCAGAGCTAAAGCACTCAGAAAGTAGAACCGTTACGACTCACGGGCTAAGGCATACTGTGGGCTATCTGCTAACCAAGATTGGTAGACCGCTACGGGAAATTCAAGATTTTCTCGGTCACGCCGATCCGAGAACTACCGCTATCTATGCTCATATAGTTAACCTTTGGGAAAACAACCCTGCTTTGCGACTTGAATTAATAAGCTAATGACTCTGTCAATTATACTTTCTCTTTTCTTTGCTTCATGAAGCCTTGCAGTTTGGCTTCTGCTTCTAGTTCTTTGTGAAGGAAATAGTTAAGAAAGGTTCTAATCACAGTGAGCGCCCCCAACTTACCTAAAGCCTCAAATGAGGGAGCAATAGTAGTGGCAAGAACGTCAGCCCCTACTTGGCACTCTAAGGCGAGCGCCAACCAGGAGCCAAAGCGCAATCGCAAAAGCACCAAGCGATATTCCTGAAAACGAAAGCGCTTGCTTAATGCCAATCTCGTTGTGGCCACAAAGCCAAATAAGATACACAAGGCTGAAGTTGCTTCCAAAACTAACTTGAGGAATCCGACAAGGGTAGCCAAGTGAGTTTCTAGGTGCTCAATCCATTCCATCTCATTATCCCCTCTGCCATAATAGCTTTACCAATCCAGCTCGGCTACGAGCGAGAAAATCGCGGAAGTAATTAATGTTTGACAAGTCTAATGTTATCAAAAAAGTACTTTGTGAATGTGCATTTCAGCACAAAAAAAAGACTAAGGATAGTATGATTTTCAGTGAATTAGTAGCTGAATTGTATAAAAAACATGGTTGGGGAGTAATTGTTGCTGATTACACTGAGATTATAGATAACGGTTTAGCTGAAATTGAAAAAACTAAAGAATGTCTAATATGTTTAGCAACATATATTGAATACTTGACTCTTGAAAGAGATAGAGAGCGTCTTCAAGATTATCCCCCTAAAATTATTAAACTTATCGAAAAATACCGACCTTTAAAAGAATACGTATTAATAGCACTTGACAAAAAAAGTCAGCTAATAACTATCGACATTTATCCATTATTTTTA
Source organism: Prochloraceae cyanobacterium (assembly GCA_030065755.1). GTDB lineage: Bacteria > Cyanobacteriota > Cyanobacteriia > Cyanobacteriales > JASJDA01 > JASJDA01. The sequence continues at coordinate 42,245 of JASJDA010000005.1, forward strand.
GAAGACAATTCATTTAAATACAATGATTTTAAAATCATTTCTTGCTTAAGTAATGAGTAGATCGATCTCAGTCGAGATAGATTTTACGAGCGCCCAACTTTTTCTCAATCTGCTGAGCAAGTGCGCAAAGCTGAATGCCGCGCTCGAAAAGCTTTTTAATCCTGCGATCGTCTTTCTCCTGTCCTTGTCTTATATATTAAAGAATCAAGAAAATATAGTAAATAATCTTGAATCAAGATTATTTTAAGTTAAAGAGTTAAAGCTTCCAATACCCAAAATGCGTGCAGGTGGTTTCCCTTGGGTCATTACGATCGCCAAATAGCTCAGAAACTTCATCTGAGTAAGACGACCGTAAAAGAAAATTGTCAAACGTCTAAGGCGCACAAGTTTACCCCCTAAGTTCTACCAAAACCATGACCTCTAAAAAAAACGAGCCAACTGTCTATCAATTGAAAATCACCCTTAGATATATTAAACCTCCAATTTGGCGACGAGTCCAAGTACAAAGTTCAACTACTCTGTCACATTTGCACCTGATTATCCAAGCAGCGATGGGTTGGTACAACTGTCACCTACATCAGTTTTCCATTCAGGGAATTGAGTATGGCCAACTTGAGCCTAATTATGGCTTCGAGGACGAGGAGTTACGCGATGAAAAACTAGTACAACTCAACCAAGTCGTCAAGCAAGAGAAGTCAAAGTTTTTTTATACTTATGACTTTGGGGATGACTGGTCACACGAAATTTTAGTAGAAAAAATTCTGCCACAAGACCCAGAGATTTCTTATCCTTTGTGCCTGAAAGCAAAAAGGGCCTGTCCTCCCGAAGATTGTGGGGGCCCTTGGGGATATGCAGAGTTTTTAGAGGCGATTCAAAATCCTCAACATTCCGAACATGAAAATTTGTTGGAATGGATAGGAGGAGATTTTAACTCTGAAGCAAGCGATCTTAACAAGATTAATCGACGGTTATCTGACCCTGAAATCTTCTTGTATGAGCAAGACTTTTAGTCTTAATGTAAGTTTCTGTACATTTGCTACTGAACTGAAACCCCACCACTATTTATGTCCATATCAAATTTTTCTATAATAAAGATTATTGATTATAGATTATTGAAAATGTTGTGAATCTAATTGCTGCAGTATTCAATATGAAGGGTGGTGTAGGTAAAACTACAACTGTCTATAACTTAGCTGCGGGACTGGTTAAATTTAAACAAGCGCGAGTGTTGTTGATTGATATCGATCCCCAGGGTAACTCTGCCGCCGCATTAGGTATTCCTATTTGGGAATTAAAAACACAACTCAAAGATGTTTTGCAACGTCGTTGTTCTATTAATGATGCTCTCGTCCACACTGAAAGTGGTGTGGATCTAATTCCGTCTAATTTAATTTTGGCAGAAGAAGAAATTCCCATTTCTGGATTGCCTGGTCGAGAAGTTCTCTTACGTAAGGCGATTGAACCCCTCGTGGAAAATTACGATTTCATATTAATTGACTGTCCTCCCAACGTTGGAGTTTTTTCGATTAATGCTCTGATGGCAAGTAATGGGGTAATTATTCCAGTAGATATGAGTTATTTAGGTTTATTAGGAATTGCTGGAATTGAAAGAACTCTCAATTTAGTCAAAGATTATTTGGATCATGGTGTTGAAATTAAAGGTGTTTTAGCAACTCGTTTCGATCGCCGCAACAAACTATCTAAGGAAGTACTCAACTCACTAAACAAAAAATTTGACAAGAAAATGTTGTCCTGCATTATTCCTGAAACAGTCAAATTGAGAGAAGCTCCTTCTCACAGTCAATCGATTTTTGATTACGACCCTAAAGGAGTCGGGGCGCAAGCTTATCGACAATTAGTAGACGAGGTTTATCAATGGCTCTAGAGAAAAAGAAAAATAGGAAGGCATTGGGGGACAATCCTTTGTCTCAAAGTATTTTTAGTAAAACCGAGTCTACAAAACCCGTTGAATCAACAGATAATCAAGATTCTATAAAAAATAATCAAGATTCTATAGTAAATAATCAAGATTCTAGATTCTTGCAAAGAGACGAACGGGAATCAGTAAATTTACGTCTTCCTCTAGAGTTAAACGATTGGCTAAATGATTTGCTCAAGAAAGGTAAGCGGCGACATGGTGCCAAAATACCTAAAGAAATATGGGTACAAGCAGCCCTAGAAATATTTCAGATTCTTCCCGTTGATTGGGAACAAGTTACTGACGTTGACGATTTACGGGAAATTTTAAATAATCTAGAATCTAGTTTCAAGAATATAGATTATTCAAATAATAGTCCAGAAGAAGGTGATTGACCATAATTTTGGGATACAAGCTCCGTCTAGCCGCTCGGATCCTTTCTACCTATACCCAGACTCTTGAATTTCTCTCTCACATCTTCCCAGTCTTTGCCGCAGTAGTAGTATTTGCGATCTCGCAAATTAACCAGATAGTAACCCAGTTTTCCAGTGCCAATTCGGAACAACTGGATGATAATGTCTTTCTTGGTTAAACCAAAATGTCTGTAAACTTCTTTTTCAGGAAACGGGACGTTTCTAGGATTGTAGAAAGTTTTTCCGACAATAAAATCCCACGCTCCTCCTCTCTTTGGATCTACAAAGTGCCGCACTATTTGATAGCGAGCTGGGAAAATCAAATCGGACATAAGCTAAGATATTTCTAAATGTACTTTAAGAAAACCCCTAGCTGGGGGCTAGGGGTTAGAGGGTCAATTAGCTTTCTTCTTCATCATCTGAAGATTCTTCATCTTCAGAGAGTTGGTCGAGAAGCTCTTCGATTTCGTTGGTATAAGCAACGTCCTCTTCTTCTCCCTCTTTTTTGCGCCAAACGTCGGCATCAAAGTAGTCGTACTCCACGCTGGGGTCGTACTTTTTCTTATGCCCGTTTGACTTTGAGTTGGTCATTTCACCTCCTTTTTAAGATTTACAGTAAACGTGGGGATTATTCTTTATCCCCACGTTTACTATTATACTGAATTTCTCGCATAAGTGTCAAGCATTTATACCAAATTTCTTTAGGAATCAATTCGTATTCATCGTGGGCGATTGCGTCTAAAAATAGACCTGTTGCACCTTCGCCATCGTAGATAAATCCTCTTTCTTTAGCTTTCTCTTTGAGCAGATCGGGAGTATCGCGAGCAGTTCTCACATTCACTACTCCCCGATCTAATTTTTTTCTGGGCATATTTAAACTTCAAACACTTCAGTATAAGTGTAACTCGCTTTTAATCTAATAGTGGGTTGCCCTATTGGTATCCAGATATATTTTGTGTTGTTTGAGTTTGGTCTCGATATCCTTAACAATGTCATAGAGTCTTTTTATTCTACGATCGTCTTTATTCTGTCCCCATTCGTACTCTTTTCTCAATACATTCTCTTTATTGCAAACAGATTTTTCAAGATCCTTAAAATCCATCTCTTTCTTGACTACGCGGATCTTAAGTTCGCTGATTTGTCTTTCTAGGCGATCGCAAGCTTTATCAATCTTTTTGTCTATTTCCCCTTCCTTAACTCCCATACGGTAAAGTATGCCACCGAGCGCTGCTATATTTATAACTATCTCTAATTGACTTAATGCTATACTCATGATAAAATAATAGGCTAATTTATAGATTTATAATAAAGTTTTCTTAGGCAGAGTAAAATCGTCAATTTTACCGATCTTCGTGCTGGTGTTGGAGAATTTCGTTTAACTCTGCTGGTGATACTTGCTCGTTGAACACGAGATCGAAAGCTTTAGTGTGCAATCTAAATGATAAGGAACTAATAACTACTAAAAGTAATGAAGCCGTACTAATCGCACCATTAGCACTCGACGCTAGGAGTTTTCTGTAATTTCTTAACTGCGTTCGCATTGATTTTAAATTAATTTCCTGCTGTTAACATTAATTTAATTTCTTTTCTCTTCAATGCGATCGTAGGTTTTAAGTAATTATTGAAGAACATGTGAACCATTTGGATCTATGCCGCGACAAAGACGGGTTAATGTGCGGTTGAGCGATGAAGAATTTAAATTTTTGCAACAGTTAGCTAAGCGTTATGGTGCTAGTAAATCTGATGTAATGAGAATGCTCCTAAGAAGTGAATATGAGCTACAGATCGGGCATTCTTCTAATAAATTAGATTAAGGTGTATACTGCTTGATATACAGCCCGATATCCAGTAACGTATACAGTATAATATACAGCATTATATACAGCCAAGTATACAACTCAATGTCAAGCAAAAATTTAAGCATAAAAGAGCTTTTAGAGCGCTATAATCTAAAAATCAGAAAGTCAATTTATGATTGGTGTAAAAAAGGCGCAAAGATAGAGCTGCAGAAGGATGAGAACGGGCGATCGTATGCTACTCCAGAGCAAGTGGCGATACTCGATCAATTAGCAGAACATCTTAAGAAACCCGATAGCACTCTCTCTAATTTTGTCCCCGTGTCTACCGTTGAAGTAAACACCCCAGTAAACACCCCAATAAACACCCCAATAAACAACTCGATATACAGCGATAGTACTGAAATAAACACCCCGATAAACACCCCGATAAACACCCAGCTATTAGCAGAATTAACATCTATTGGTTATTCCCTTGTATCTGCTCTGCGCGAGCGAGATCCTCTCGAACACTATAGTTCTTTAGAGCGAGCGATGTTATCTAATTGGTTATTAACTACATCGGAAGTTAAAGCATTAATCGGGGTGAAACCTAAAACTAAAAAAGGTGATAATACTTTTAGAAGGGGTAATTGGGTGTTTGTTAAAAGCGGTAAAATTGGAAATCAAGCAGCATGGCAAGTAACAAAAGTATCGACAAATCTAAACTCCTCAAACGATTAAACAAAGACGTTAAAAAAATATATGCCGATGTAGTAGCGAAATATAATCTCGAAGTCGATCGCGTCATAACCGATCCAAACGAGTTCGCTAACCTTGGTTTTGTCGAGCAAGACATAGTCGATACTGGCAGGCTCAGAGACTCGAAAATTATTGAAACTCAAGGCGAATTATCTACTCGGTTTTCTTGGGATCCTGTCGATCCAGAGACAGGTTATCATTACGCGAGCGCGGTTTTTTGGGGATTCAATGCTTATGGCGGGAGTAAGTTTGTACCAGGTCGTCCTTGGAGTGAGCGAGCCGTCTACAATCATGATCCTGTCAACTATTTTGCTGCTCGTCTTAAGAAAGCAGGCTACAACGCTAAGGTGGTTAGGGACGATACTCGGACGATCGGCTTGCCATAACCTTGCTGTTCAAAATTTGCCTCCTCTAACCAACCAACCTAGAAACGCAGCAAAACCGCTAGAAATGACAATAATAGCTATTTGCCTCCAATGCATGTTGTTGTCCTAGTTGTTGGGAAAGATCGGGAAGTTTGTTAATCATTGGCTCCCAACCTTTCATTAATCCTTCAATTTTTGCACTTACTATTTGTAGCTCTTTGACTTCCTGTTCTAGTTTGTCAAAGCGTTTATCTACTCGCTCGCTCAAATCTTGAATTAGCTGCTTAATTTCTTGAATTTCTGTATTAGTTGTATTGCTCATAGTACTTTGGTTATTGTTTGCAAGCGCTCGCTCGCTGCTAGCTCAAACTTAGTGATGTTAATTAATGCTGCTTTCAACTAATACTAATTAGACTAATTAATCTAGGGAATAAATAATAAATTTTACTGAGGATTTTCCGACTATGATTTTGATAAAAAAAATCCCGCGATCGAGTTGGTTGGAATCGCGGAACTTATTTAAATCTTTGTTATTGTTTAGTCAACTAATTCGCCGAAGTAAGTAGAGTTTTATTATACTTGAAAGTCTCAAAAAATATGGGCAAATTAATTAAAATAACCAGAATTTTTCAAATATTGCCATAGTTTTTATTGGTTTTCTGATTCGTTATTGTCGTTGTCTTTTGGAAAAGAACATTCTACTTGAATTTTTAGGTTACTTTCGGCTGTGCCTTTTGTTATGTAAGGTACTGCCCCTTCAGCACCAACTTTAATTCCAAATTCTAGAGTTACTTTCTCGATATTGGCACTGCTCTTTACTTGTTTAAAAGCATTTAAGGTGTGAGTAGTATAAGCTTTGATAGTTTGTTCGATTGCTTCAAAAGTATTAACGACTGGTTCAGAGACTTTCGTTCCAGTTTCTTGTATTAGCCTTTTAGTACCTCTTACTAAGTCTTTTACTCCTTTGCCTTCTTTTCCCAAGTCCTCTCTGGTTAATTCTTTTTCCTCATCAGGAGCAACCGACTCTGGAACTTGAACATCAACAGTAGTTTCAATATAAATTACTGTACCGTCTTCTAGTTTGAGAGGGGTTAGTTTAGTCATAAATTTTAGCTTTGACCGTAATTATTGACTGCTACGATCAAAGTAGCAGGGAACGGGAGCTGATAACTCTCTTTAAGTTATGAGTCGGGATGCAATAGTCGTCGGTATTAATTGCTATCAAGATGAGAAATTGCCAAACCTTACTGCACCTGCAGAAGATGCGGAGGCGATCGCTCGACTCTTGGAGCAATGTGGTGATTTCAAGGTTTGGCGACTTCCTGAAGCTATTAATCAAGAAGATAATTCGTCTTATGTGGGCAAGACTCCTAAAGTTAAAGTGACCAAAAATCAACTCGAAGAGGCTTTAGGTCAACTTTTCAAGCCAGAAGGACGAAGTATTCCTGATACGGCCCTATTTTATTTTTCAGGGCATGGAATCCGCCAAAATCATATTCTTCCAGAAGGATTTTTAGCCACCAGCGATGCCGCTCCAGATGTAGGATTTAATGGAGTTTCCTTGCAATGGCTGCGGAGATTACTTCAGTCGAGTCCTGTAAAGCAGCAGATTATTTGGTTAGATTGTTGCTATAGCGGAGAATTGCTCAATCTTGACGAAGCCAATCCAGGAGAACGAGGAATTGCACGCGATCGTTGTTTTATTGCCGCTTCTAGAGAATTTGAAAAATCTTATGAGAGTATTGGGTCAAAATATAGTGTTTTAACCAAATTCTTGTTAGAAGGGATTGACCCTAATCGTTTTCCCCAACGTTGGTTGACGACGATCGATTTAACTTCTTATATTAGTCAAAATTTAAAACTTGATATTCAACGTCCTATTTATACTAACTTTGGCGAACCTATTAATTTAACTCATACTTGGGAAATTTCTGAGAAAAAATCAACTCAAGAGTTAGCTTCAACTATCTGTCCGTACAGAGGATTAGCTTATTTTGATTGCAACGACGAAGATCCCAAATACTTTTACGGACGCTCGGAACTGACCAATCAATTGTTAGATAAGGTGCGTCAATCAAATTTCCTGGCTCTAGTTGGAGCCTCTGGTAGTGGTAAATCTTCAGTTCTGAGAGCCGGACTGCTGCATCAATTGAAGTTGGGACGAGCAATTTCAGGTAGCGATAGTTGGGAAATTCATATCATGCTTCCTGGAGAGCATCCTTTGCAAAATTTAGCTCTGACATTTGTAGACCCTAACCTCGATAGATTAGAGAGGGCTAAAAAGTTAGGACAATCCGAAGGATTAATCAAAGAAGGAGCAGATGGTTTACGCCACTTAATACAGTCTTCTGACGTTCCTCGCATTATCTTAGCGATCGATCAATTTGAGGAATGTTTTACTCTTTGTCAGAATAAGCTCGAACGAGAGCAATTTTTCAGATGTATTCTTGGAGCTAACGATCAAATTCCTAAGTCGCTTTGTGTCATCATCGCAATGCGAGCTGATTTTTATAGTAAGTGTTTAGAGCAAGAGTATAGCGGTCTAGCCAAAAAAATTCAGGAGAATTTGATCAATGTAACACCAATGAATCGGACGCAAATAGAAGAAGCTATTATCAAACCAGCAACAAAAGTAGGAATAAAAATCGAGTCAGAATTAGTTAAAGGAATAATTAAAGATGTAGAAGGTGGCCCTGGTAGTTTGCCTCTGCTAGAGTACACTTTGACTCAGTTATGGGAACAGCAAACAGATAACTGTTTGAGGCTAAATGCCTATATTAAGATGGGTGGTGTCAGTGGTGCGTTAGATCGAAGAGCTACCGAAGTTTACGAACAATTTTTATTGCCCAAGCAGAAAATAGGCAAGCAAGAGCAATCCATTGCCAAGCAAAAACAGGAAACAGTCAAGCACATTTTCCTTTGTCTAACTCAGTTGGGAGAAGGAACGGAAGACACCCGAAGGCGAGTAGCCAAAAACGATTTAGTAACCGACAAACATCCTATTGCAGTTGTTGAAGATGTAGTTCAGCAGTTGGCTGATAAGAGGTTAGTTGTTACTAATGACTTATTAGCCAAAGGTTCGCAAACAGGGCGAATACAGGTAGTAGATGTAGCTCATGAAGCTATAATCCGGCACTGGGGATTATTGCGTCAATGGCTAGATGAAAGTCGAGATTATTTAAGACAGCAGCGAAAGATTGAAACAGCAGCAAAAGAATGGAAAAATACTAAAGACTCTTTTTATCTTTTACGAGGAATAAGATTAAAACAGGCCAGAAATTTTCAAAAAGAGCAAGCCGAACGCTTTCCTTTATCTATTTCCGCCAACGACTTTATCAAAGCTAGTGTAAAAGAACAAATCAGTAGGCAATTTCAGGCTATCTTTAGCTTGTTATTCTTCTTTAGTCTGATATTCAGTTCAGGTATATTAGTTCAAGTGCCAGTTTTTATACATAGAAAAACACTGCAAGATTGTAATGGAGTTGAAGGTTATTGTCTGGGAAGAATCAAAGCACTTGAGGAATTAACTATAGCTCGCACAAGTTTGAAAAATATCAATCTCGTAAGAGCCGACCTGAGAGCTGCCTACCTAAGTGGTGCCCAGCTCAACAGGGCCATTCTGAGTGAGGCCAACCTAAGTGAGGCCAACCTAAGTGAGGCCAACCTAAGTGAGGCTGACCTTAAAGGTGCCCAGCTCAACAGGGCTAACCTAAATGAGGCTGACCTTAAAGGTGCCCAGCTCAACAGGGCTAACCTAAATGAGGCTGACCTTAAAGGTGCCCAGCTATCAGGTAAAAAAAACTTATTCGAAAACTTCTTCGCCGACCCAAGAGTTCCTATAAGATATGAAGATCTGGGTAAAGATGAGTTCATTTATGCCAACCTAAGTGAGGCTGACCTAAGTAAGGCTGACCTAAGAGGTGCCAACCTCATTGGTGTCAACCTCTCACATGCCAACCTCAATGGTGCCAAGCTCTATGAAGCCGACCTCTCATATGCCGACCTGAAAGGCGCCGACCTAAGAGGTGCCAAGCTCAATGGTGCCGACCTAAGAGATGCCGACCTCAATGGTGCCGACCTAAGAGGTGCCAAGCTCTTTGTTGCCGACCTCTCACATGCCGACCTGAAAGGTGCCAACCTAAGAGGTGCCAACCTCATTGGTGTCAACCTCTCACATGCCAACCTCAATGGTGCCGAGCTAGAAAAAGCTGATTTTAGGAGCGTTATTGCAACTGGATTTGGTTTAATGATCGGGAGGTTCTTATTCGATCAGGGTGAGTTTTATGTCCAGAGAGTATATCAAGACACTTCGGCGTTTAAAGCAGGTATCAAGGAACAGGATGAGATCGTCAAAATTAACGGCAAAAGAACTGACAAAATATCTATGCTTTATGCCTATAGTCTCCTTTTTTATGAACCAGGCACAAAAGTAACATTAACAATTGAACGAAACAATCAGGAAAAAGATTATGTATTAGTTAGCGATCGCTTTACTGTATCCGTTCGAGGTTTAACCCCAGAGCAAGTAAAGAGAGCAAAAAACTGGGAAAAAGCTTGTTACGATCCAGATTTTCGCTATCAACTTGGTTTATCACGAGCGCAAACTGAAGAATGTAAAAAACTCAACAATTAAGGCTGAAATATACCATAAAACTCTTGCCCCAACTCATTCTTTACATATGGATTCTGAGGATAAAGTTTCAAAGTAAATTTCCCACGAACACCATCAATTTCAATCTCCCCTTCCTGCAGATGAGTAACCGTATCGGGAAATATTTTAGGCTCGGTCAGTCTTCCTCTAACCTCAATAATTTTCTGATCTTTCCCTGCATAATAGGCATCGCTAGGCGATCGAGGCGAATCTTCTTGATGCACGATCGCACGTAACTCAATCAAATCAGCCGAACTTTTCCCGATTATTTCCTGTCCCGTTATGGGGTCAACTTTGATTACAGACTCTTTGAAGTACAGGGTAGCATTGGCGTTGGCTGCTAGTGGCTCGAATGCGCTCTGTGGTGGGGTGAAATTGAAACTAGATTTGTAGGTCATTAGACGAAATTAGACGGAATTTAAACGTAGTTAGACGCGTCTGTTTCAGTGATAGTCAGCTTTTCAATTTTACTTTTTAATCTACCGTCTAAAAAATTAGACGATCGTCTAGTGCTATATTCTAGGAAAACAAACATTGTTTAAATGCCAGGAGCAGTACTTATTTTAAATAAAGGGAGTCCTCGTAAAGTAGTTAAGCTAAATACTTCCGCAAATAAGTTATTGATAAGGACTCCCTTTATTTAAAATAGGATCGTCATATGCCAGATCGCGATCGAATTGAAGCTGAAAAAATTTATGTCCAAAGCCCAGAAATTCCCTCACTTCGAGAACTTGGTCAAAGACTTAATAGGCATAAAAGTGTTATAGGATACTGGAAGAAAAAATTTGCCTGGTCGAGTAAGAGGCAAGCTTACTGGGAAGAGATAGAAAAATTAAGTTACACCAAGGCTGTTGAAAAAGTTAGCGATATATTAAGTGAAGAGTCTGCTAATTTAGCGATCGAGCATTTACGGCACTATCAAAAATTCAGGCAGTTTGGCGAAACGTTACTCAACACCCTTATTAAAAAAATCAGTGAGGCCTCAGATCCGATCGCCGCTTTACAACAAGTGAATATTCGAGATATCAATTATTTAAGTCAGTTATGCGATCGCTCCGTGAAGGGTGAAGGCGCGGCGGTTGGGTTGCACCTTCAAATAGATCCTAATACTGCTGCTAGAACTTTGGAAAGTCTTGGCTATGTAATTATCGATCCTACAAAACCACCAACTGATGTCAACTGAATTAATGAACGCCGACTCCAAAAACCTTTAAAACTCCAGCAATAATTGCTACAACCAAAGATATTAATATTCCTCGGTTAGTCCATTCAGCATTGCTAATTCTTTTATCTAATCCAGATATTTGAGCATTTAATGATGATTCTAATCCTGATATCCTAGCATCAAATTTAGTTTCTAATCCTGATATTCTAGTGTCAAATTTAGTTTCTAATCCTGATACTTTTTCTTCAAGTGCTTTAACACTACCTTTAATCTCAACTCGCTCGACTTTTGCTTCATTAAGATCTTCTTGAAATTTGTCAAATTTATTATCTATTTTGTCAAGTTTTTGCTCTATTTTAGCTAAGATATCTTTTAAATCTGAGGTAATTTCAACTGTCATTTATTGACCCTCTTTTTGTAGTGCTATTATTATTTTAGCAGTAATAAAATTGCTAAAATAATAAATATATTTAAAGGAATTTTATGGGTGCGATCGGGTTAAGTCCAAAGTACAAAAAACGGTTTTTAGAAAATACTGAGATTTACGCACCTAAGAAACAAGCAAAAATAGACTATCCTAAATTTATTCCCAACCCTGGCGGTCAAGAACAAATATTTAACGACCTAACTCTCGATCGCATTTACAATGGTGCTTTTCGCTGGTATTGGATGCTTGGCGGCATCAACTCAGGTAAATCAACTTGCGCGGCTGCTTTTATCTGCTCTCAAGCTAGATTAGATCCAGCCACTAGAATCCTAATCACTGCCAATAGCTACCCACAATTGAGAATGTCCACTTTAGTAGCCCTAGCAGAATTCTGCGATAAGTTTGGCTACAAGTTAGAGCCAATGATGGGCAGCCCAGAAGATACCGCCACCAAGATAGCTGCTCAAAAGTATTGCAAGATAGAAGGTGCTTACTGTTTTGTACGATCGGCAGACAGTTTCACGGGAGCCACCGAGAAATCTAAGCAAGGTGGTCGAGGTATGCAGATACGCATAGTTTGGTGGGACGAGGGAACCTATAACGATAAAATGTGCTTCCAAACCCTAGACGGTAGACTCGGACGTGGCGCGGGTAAAGTAAAAGGTATCGGCATTATCAGCAGCAGTATTAATAGAATTAACCCGTTTAATTGGGCATACGATCTATTTGCTAGCGATCGACGCAACGAAGTTCAACAGCAAATCTATGGCTCGGTTATTATTCCCACTTCAGAAAACGTACACGCCGACCCCGATTTCGTGCGATCGCAAGAAGCATCCCTTACCCCAGAATTAAGAGCCTTAGAATTAGAAGGTAGATTCGTTAGCGTGACCACTGGCAAAGTTTTCAGCTACTTCAAACGCGATCGCCATCTTGCTAAGATTACTTATAACCCTGCTATTTCCCTGTGCGTTTCTTTCGACTTCAACCGCTCCCCCGCCACTTGTTTGATCGCTCAAAGTGACGGGACAACGGTTGAAGTTTTTCACGAGTTTTATTTAGAGGACTCCGACACTTTCAAATTGAGTGCAGTTGTGGCAGAATATTTAAGGAAATTGGGCAGATCGGTTTTGGTCTTTGGCGATGCTTCGGGATTGTCCAAAACTGCTAACTCAACTCTTTCTAATTGGCAAATAGTTTGGTCTGAGTTTCAAAAAAATCACATTCACGGGCGACCTTGCTACCCAAGAGCCAATCCCAGCGTTCTGGATACGGTTCACGACGTAAATGCGGGATTCAACCGAGACGCAATCATTATAGATCCTACCTGCAAAGAATTGATAGCCGATCTAGAATTTTTAACCTGGGATAAGAATGACAAAATCGACAAGCGCGATTTGAGACGATCGCACTTGGGAGATTGCCTTAGATATCTCATTCGCGGGGTTATGCCTTATCGTAACGAGGTTTATACTCCCAAGCGATCGGCACAGTGGCGTTAAACTACATCTGAAGAAAAGAGATCGCCCTCGCAAAAGCGATGAGACTGGTAACAAGTGGTAACAACTGGTAATCAAAAAAAAACACCAACCATTTGGTTGGCTCCTAAGACAACAAATATCTACTTAACGTTGGTAAGCGAAACAAGCAAATTAAACTCATCAATACCAGATTACTTTTACTTGTCTATAAAAGCATCAGAAATTCTACCGATGTTCATTTGATATAACCTTGCTGCTTTTATATAAAGCTCATAGTACAAGAATACTGATTATTCTTTTGATATTTACAGCAATTGATGCTAATTTGGTTTAATATAAGCTTTTATCCTATTTATTGGCTTATTCTGAGAGCGATCACATGATTTATGGCTAATTCTGAGCATTTGGAAAAACTTAAGGAAGGTGTTTATATTTGGAATAAGTGGCGCGAAGAAAATCCCGATATTAAGCCTGACCTCAGTTTAGCTAACCTCAGAGATGCCAACCTCAAAAATGCCAACCTCTATGGTGCCGACCTCAGAAATGCCGACCTCAGAGATGCCAACCTCAGAAATGCCAACCTCTATGGTGCCGACCTCAGAAATGCCGACCTCAGAGATGCCAACCTCAGAAATGCCAACCTCTATGGTGCCGACCTCAGAAATGCCAACCTCTATGGTGCCAACCTCAGAAATGCCGACCTCAGAAATGCCGACCTCAGAGATGCCAACCTCAATAGTACCAACCTCTATAGCGTAAAAATTAACGAAGAGACAAAGCTTGATGATAAATGGCGTTTGGTCTGGGAAATTGTCAATCAGGGAGCAGAAGGTCAAAACCTCAGAAATGCCGACCTCAGTAGTGCCAACCTCAGTAATGCCAACCTCTATGGTGCCAACCTCAGTAATGCCGACCTGAAAGACGTAAAAATTAACGAAGAGACAAAGCTTGATGATAAATGGCGTTTGGTCTGGGAAATTGTCAATCAGGGAGCAGAAGGTCAAAACCTCAGAAGTGACGACCTGAGTTTTGCCAACCTCATTGGTGCCAACCTCATTGGTGCCAACCTCATTGGTGCCAACCTCATTGGTGCCAACCTCATTGGTGCCAACCTCAGAAGTGCCAACCTAGAAGAAGCCAACCTAGAAGAAGCCAACCTAGAAGAAGCCAACCTAGAAGAAGCCAACCTAGAAGAAGCCAACCTAGAAGAAGCCAACCTA